>NZ_JBPDVG010000001.1:0-257986 GCF_051851525.1 Lonepinella sp. BR2357
GGGGGCTGTACAGAGGGAATGGTTAGATCGACTATAATACCAAATATCGTTCCCTCTCCCATAGGGAGAGGGGGCTGTACAGAGGAAATGGTTAGATCGGCTATAATACCAAATATCGTTCCCTCTCCCTTTGGGAGAGGGCTAGGGTGAGGGTAAAAATTACTGCCGATATCCATCCAAAAATCTGGCTAATCTGCCTAAAGCATCTTCTAGCGTGGTGACATGCGGCAAGGTCACAATACGGAAATGGTCAGGCGCATGCCAGTTGAAACCACGTCCATGCACTAACAACACTTTTTCTTGACGTAACAAATCCAATACCATTTTTTCATCATCATAAATATTGAATTTTTTAATGTCAATTTTCGGGAACATGTACATGGCGCCGTTCGGTTTAACGCAACTTACCCCAGGGATTTGGCTAATTAATTCATAGGCTTTGTTACGTTGTTCCAACAAACGCCCACCGGGTAAAATATACTCGTTAATGCTTTGATAACCGCCCAATGCCGTTTGAATGGCATGTTGCATTGGATGGTTGGCACACAAACGCATAGAGGCCAACATATCCAAGCCCTCAATATAGCCTTGCGCATGATTTTTCGGGCCGTTCAAAATCATCCAACCTTGACGGAAACCCGCTACACGGTAGGCTTTGGATAAACCGTTGAAAGTGATGGTTAATAAATCGGGAGCAAGGGCCGCAATATGATGATGAACGGCATTGTCGTACAAAATTTTGTCGTAGATTTCATCCGCAAAAATAATCAAACCATGTTGACGAGCCACGTCGACGATTTGTTCCAGTAATTCCTTGCTGTATACGGCGCCTGTTGGGTTATTTGGATTAATCACCACAATGGCTTTGGTGCGGGCGGTGATTTTGCTTTTAATGTCCTCAATATCTGGAAACCAATCAGAGGATTCATCACACACATAATGCACGGCTTTACCGCCTGCTAGCGTGGCGGCCGCTGTCCAAAGCGGATAATCAGGCATGGGGATCAACACTTCATCACCGTTGTTTAACAAGGCTTGCAATGACATGGTGATTAATTCCGACACGCCGTTACCAATGTAAACATCATCTACGGTGGCACCTAGAATATTTTTCGATTGATAATATTGCACAATGGCTTTACGTGCGGAGTAAATGCCTTTGGAATCGCAATAACCTTGAGCAGAGGGAAGATTGCGTAAAATATCCACTAACACTTCATCCGGCGCCTCAAAGCCAAAAGGGGCGGGATTGCCGATATTCAGTTTTAAAATTTTATTGCCTTCTTCTTCAAGGCGAAGTGCCTCTTTGTGTACGGGGCCACGAATGTCATAACAGACGTGTTCTAATTTGTCGGATTTTGGAAAAAAGTCCATATCATGTCCTTGGCTTGCTTAAAAATAACAGAAAATTAACCGCACTTTACCCTGATTTTGAACAGAATAAAAGATTTACTAAAAAAAATTTTTTATTTGCGGTAGAATAGACGCCATTTAACGGATATTTTACATAAATTTAATGGAAAACCTGTGTGCTGGCTTAATTGAGCAGATTCAAGCCCATCAATTATCAACACAAACGACGATTACGCATTTTGTTTCTGAGGCGACGGTTAGCGTTGCGTTATTGGCGTGGCTGAAAGGGCAACAACTGTACCCACAATTTTATTTTGCTTATCGTGATGAACCCGTATCGTTGGCTTGTGTAGGCAAGGTGCGGTGCTTTTCGGATGCGAATGTGGCGCAGCAGTTTGTTCAGCAACAGGATTTAGCGCTTGTGGGCGGCTTGACTTTTGATAAGCAAGCGATGTTTTGGTTGCCAAGATTGTTGTTGGAATGCGAGGGAGAGACCCTGTTTATTCATGTTTATTGGGATAATCAGCAAGATTTTGAGGCAGAACAACAGGCTTGTTTGCAAGCGGTGAAAACCTTGGAAAATATCACCGCACTTCAGACCACGAATCAAACCTTGTCGCAATCCGTACAACAGGCGGCACAGAAAGCAGATTTTGTGCAGTGGACGAATTGGGTCGGGCGTGCTTTGCAGGCGATTGAACAAGGGCAATTTAGCAAAGTGGTGTTGGCGAACCAAACGACGTTTTCCGCTGAACATGAGATTAACGCCTATGATTTTTTAGCGGAAAGCGAGCGGAAAAATATTGGCTGTTATCATTTTTTATTGGCGCAACAGCCCGAGCGTGTTTTTGTCGGTTCCAGTCCTGAGCGTTTATATGCACGTCAAGGGCGTCAACTTCAGACGGAAGCCTTGGCTGGTACGGCGACGATTAGTGAGAATGCAGTAGATAACCAACAACAAGCGGATTGGTTATTAAATGACAGCAAAAATGATCATGAAAATCGCCTAGTTGTGCAAGGAATTTGTGACAATTTACAGCCTTATATGAAACATCTTCAAGTCAGTGAGGTGGAACTGAAAAAATTGCGTCAAGTGCAACATTTACGCCGTTGCATTCAGGCAGAATTAACCCCACAGGCAACCGATGCAAACTGTTTACAAGCGATTCATCCTACGGCTGCCGTGTCTGGTTTGCCGCAGCAAAGTGCGGTGCAATTTTTGCAAAAAATGGAAAATTTTGACCGCACTTGGTATGCAGGCACCCTAGGTATGATGCGCCATACGCAGGCAGAATTTTGTGTTACGATTCGATCTGCGTTTATTGAACGCAATCAGCTATCAGTGTTTGCAGGCGCAGGGATTGTGGCGGGTTCTGAACCGTTGTTAGAATGGCAAGAAATCGAACGCAAAGCGTCGAGTTTGTTAAGTTTATTACGTATTGAAGAATAGAAAAGAGAACAAGAAATCATAAGAGAGAGCCTATGTCAGCCGTGAGTACCTTTAATCGTTGTTGGTCGAAAGTTATTTTAGAAACCCTTGTGCGTCAAGGCGTGCAACATTTTTGTATTGCACCGGGGTCACGCTCGACACCCTTGACGTTAGAGGCGGTGCGTTTACAAGAGCAAGGAAAGGCCTATTGTCATTCCCATTTTGATGAACGAGGATTAGCCTTTTTTGCCCTTGGTTTAGCCAAATCCACATTGGCGCCGGTGGCGGTGATTGTCACTTCTGGTACGGCCGCAGCGAATTTGTACCCAGCAATTGTTGAGGCTCGTCAAAGTGCGGTGAAATTGGTGATCTTAACCGCAGACCGCCCCGATGAATTGCTAGAGTGCGGTGCAAATCAAGCCATTTTACAAGCCAATATGTTCGCCCCTTATCCTGTGGCAACCGTAAATTTACCTCGTCCAAGTCAAGACTATCCAGTGAAATGGTTGGTGTCTAGTTTAGATCAAGCAGGCTATCAACAATACAAACAAGCGGGCGTGGTGCATATTAACGTTCCTTTCGCAGAACCCTTATACGATGCACAAATCAACGACATTGATAGCCATCCTTGGTTGGCGCCAGTGCAACGTTGGTTAACCCAAAGTAAACCTTGGGCGCAACATCAAGAGGTGCAACAAGAAGTGATGATGCACGAGCATTGGGATGATTGGCGCACCAAAAAAGGCATTGTGGTGGTGGGGCAGTTGCCACAAAAACAAGCCATGGGTATTCGCACTTGGGCGGATAACATGGGGTGGATTTTGTTAACTGATATCCAATCCAATGTAGAGCCAAGTTTACCTTATGCCGATATTTGGTTGGCGAATAAAACCGTGCGTGAAAAATTATTACATGCGGACATTGTGGTGCAATTTGGTTCACGTTTTGTGAGCAAACGTATTCATCAATTTTTAGCTAATTTCAACGGTGCATTTTGGGTGGTGGACGAACATGCCGAACGGGTGGATCCGCATCATCATCAGCAAACTCGTTTTCATGCCAAAGTGCATCATTGGTTGCGAGCGCACCCTGCGTTACGCCAAAAACCTTGGTTACTTGAGCCTTTAGCCTTGTCCAATTTCTGTGCCAGTTTTATAGAGCAGCAAGTGGGGGGTGGATTAAATGAGGCCGCCTTAGCGCATCATATCGAACGGATTTTACCGAAAAATTGCGCCTTGTTCCTTGGCAACAGCCTCTTTGTTCGTTTAGTCGATGCGTTGGCAAAATTATCTGACAGCTATCCTGTTTACACCAACCGTGGTGCCAGTGGCATTGACGGTTTATTAGCGACGGCGGCCGGTGTCGGTATCGGTGGCAATCAACCGGTGGCAGTGGTGTTAGGGGATATTTCAGCGCTGCATGATATTAATTCCTTGGCGTTATTTAAGAAAGTTAATCAACCAACGGTGATTTTTATTATTAATAATAACGGCGGGGCGATTTTTGATATGTTGCCCGTGGAGCAAGAGGTGAAAAATGCGTTCTATCGCTTGCCACATCAAGCCGAATTTGCGCAAGCCGCCGCCATGTTTGATTTGAAATATGCTCGTCCTTATACTTGGGCGGATCTCGGTTCGGTATTAAAACAAGCCTATTCACGCAAAGAAACCACGGTGATTGAAATTAAAGTCAATCCAAGTGATGGTAGCAATACTTATAAGCGTTTGATTGAGCAGATTAGTTATGCAGTGATTGGTGCCTAAAAATAGCATAAACAAAAACGACCCTAGGGTCGTTTTTTGATGCTTATTTTTCCATAAAGCTCGAATTTTGCTGATACACATCAAGGAACAGCCCCAAAGGTGGACGGCTAGACGACTCTGGCTGATAAGTGCGGTCGTATTTCTGATAGTTTCCTTTATTATCAATATGATATTGTGTACCGTTTGGCGTAATAATCACATTCCAACGGTAATTAGAGACCAATACCCACTCGCTTGGTGATTGGGTGTGGTCGAATAAATTATGCCCTTGGGTGTAATCTGCATTGCTGTTTTTCACCCAAAATAGGTTATACATCAAGGCCGGCACCACATCAATATGACTGGTGAGTTTGTCCTCCTCACCGGTATTCAATTCTTTCCACGCCACAATCATTGGCACATGAATTTCTTCTGGCGCAAAATAATTAAGCAATTCTTCTTCGGTTTTTTGGAACGAATAACCTTGCTCACCTGTGATAATCACGGCCGTATTCTCCAATGCCTGTTGAGCGTTTAAATCGGCTAAGATAAGGCTAATCTGGTGATCTAATTGCGTTAATTGCGCCTGATAAAAGGCTTGTTCTTGTGCCTCAGTCGGCAAGTGTTGCTGACGAGTGAGTTCTCCAATATCTAAATTCAAATAGCTAAACCAAGGTTGAGCGGCCGATTTTTGTTTAAACCAAACTTGCCAATTTTGCACCGCACTTTGATTATCAATTTGACTATTTTTCGCCTTCAGTTTGGGTAATTTCATCTGATGAAATAAGGCTTGGCGGAAAATGCTCGGTTTAAAATTTGTGGCGGAGAATAACCCGAATTGATAGCCATCTTGTTGCATTTTTTCAATCAAGACCGAGGTTTGTTTGTGATTTAACAAACTATCGGTATAGTTCGCATTTAAGCCATAGAATAAACCGGTAATCGCCGCATTATTGCTACTGCCCGTGGTGTAATGGTGCGTAAATTGCGTCGCTTTTTCGGCAAATTCCGTTAACGCTGGCATTTTTTCTTTTTGCACCGCATCTTGGCGTAAGCCTGATACCGTGATAATGAATAAATTAGGTTTATTTTCAACGGGTTCGTAACTCAATGCCTGTTTCGGATAGTGGATCATTGGCGTATCGGGACGCCCCTCTTGATCTAAGGTGGTTTCGTATTGTTGTTTATCTAATAAGCCGTGTTTTTCTAAAAACGTGCGGGCAGTCATGGGATAAGACAACGGGAAATTGGATTTTTGCATGGTAATCGGGCGATATAAATAAGCGTCCGCCCAAGCATAGATTAAATGCGTGGTAATAAACAGCCCCGTCAATAACACACCGACGCCACGGATCCATTTTTGCCGTTCTAAACTGCGTAATTTATACCAAGCCCAACGGGAAAACAGCATTTGCGCCAATAGCATTAACGGCATAGGCGTAAAGAAAATCTGCCAATCTCGTGACAGTTCGCCATTTTCAGGGTTAACCAGCAAATTCCATACCACGCTAGAAAGGTGCAAGTTAAAACGTGAAAAGACTTCAGTATCGACTAACAATAACGTCGTGGCAATGGTGGCAATAATCACGCTCACGCCACGGAAAGTGCGTTCATTTTTAATGATAAAACTGAGCGGAAACAGCACCAATAAATAGGCACCAAAGGCAATAAAACTAAAATGGCCGAGAATGCTGATAAAGAAATAAAGTCGTCCGAGAAAAGTATGTGGCCAGTCAATCAAAAAAGCGTAGCGAGAGCCAATGGCGACCGCCCAGAGAATATTAAAAAAGGCAAACCAATGTCCCCAAGAAATTTTTTGGGACGTCTGTTCACGGTATTGTCTGCCATTTTTAATCCAAAACATAACGCACTCTTAACTTTGTTATTTTGTGGGTTTGACGGAATTGATTAACGCCTCAGAAAAGGCTTGGGCGAGGGCCTGTTGTTGCTGTGTCCCCACGCTACTGATCAGCAAATTCGTCACCATATTACCTAACACCATTAAAGACAAATCCACCGGTGCTTGATGTTTTTCTAACACGGCGATCATTTCATTTAAGATTGCATCTACTTGTTTATCTTGATATTTTGATTTGCTAGCCATAATTGTATTTATTTTCTATCATGTATTTGCAAATACTACCACATTTTTAGCCAAAGTGCGGTTATAATTAACAGGATTTTACTATTTTCAAATAACAAAGAAGAAAAAATGAGCATTACCGTTAATCAAATTGTATTACATCAAATTATTAAAACCGCCAGTGAGGACGAAACTTCGCCGGTGAAATTAGATAGCATTTTACGTGAAACCTTGTTGCCAATTACGCCAGAAGTGGAGCAATTAATGCTTGAATTACATCAAGTATATCAAAGCAAAGCCAAAGGCTATGGTGTGTTCCAAGCACAATCGGTTTTTGCACAGGCACTCAATCGATTACTGGAAAAAGAAACGGATTTTTTACCGTTTAGCTATCAATCGACTCAACTTTTAGTCAATGAATTGGGCAAATATCCCTTTGCAGAAAGTGGTACGTTCGTGTTGTGTCAGTATAATTTCTTGGCAACGGATTATTTATTTGTTGCGCTGTTGGACAGTCGGATCAGCATGTTAGTGGACGAACAATTAGAAATTCACCGTACCCAATATTTGAACATTAACCAATTCGATATTGCCGCACGGATTAATTTAACGGATTTACGTGTGAACGCCACCTCAAACCGATATTTGACCTTTATCAAAGGCCGTGTTGGTCGCAAAATCAGCGATTTCTTTATGGATTTTCTCGGGGCCGAGGAGGGGTTAAATCCGAAAGTGCAAAATCAATGTTTATTGCAAGCGGTGAGTGATTATTGTGAACAGGGTGAATTGAGCAATGAGCAGACACAAGCCGTGAAAAAGCAAGTGTTTGATTATTGCAAAGGACAAATTAATTGCGGTGATGATATTGAATTACGGGAACTTTCTGAAGAATTACCCACTCTAAATGAGCGTCCTTTTGTGGAATTTACCCAACAGCAAGAATACGGCTTGGAAGAGAGTATTCCGCCTGTGGCGACAGCGTTGAAATCCTTAACCAAATTTTCTGGTTCAGGCAAAGGCGTAACCTTGAGTTTTGATGCGTCGTTGATCAATAATCGCATTATTTGGGACGAACAAAATGACAGCCTCACGATTAAAGGCTTACCCGCGAATTTGCGTGATCAGTTACAGCGGAATATAAAAAATTAATTTGGCAATAGCGTTCAGATTCGGTATTATCACAATCATAACAACGATTAATAAAAAGGTAGAAAAATGCAGTTAAAATCCATCACGGCGGTGATCGCACTCGCTTTAAGCGTTTCAGCTTGTTCAACTGTCAATAAAATTGTTTATCGCATTGACGTGCCACAAGGTAACTATTTGGAATCCTCCACGGTCCAAAAAGTGCAAGCGGGCATGACCAAAGAACAGGTGCAATATTTACTGGGTACCCCTGTGTTAATCGATCCATTTAGCAATAACACCTGGTACTACGTTTATTTACAACAACATTCTTATGAAGACCCTGTGCAACACAACTTTATTGTGAATTTCGATAGTAAAGGTATTGTCATCAGTACAGATTTAGATAAACCCTTGCCAGATGTGGAGAAACAAGAAGTGAATAACGCCATTATTGAGGCGCCAGAGGGCAGTGCTAAACGTTGGTGGCAGTTCTGGAAATAATTAAAATCTAGTATGATTTTTACCACACTTGTTGATAAGAAAGTTCAATTACAGAAATAATTTCGTACTAAAATAGGGGAAAAAGATGAAATGGTTGAAATTCATTGGTATAGCAGTGTTGCCTACTTTTTTATTATCAGCTTGTTTTACGGGTATGTTGTGGAATTCACCATCTAAATATAGTAGTACACCTTCCACGATTGACAAGAGCAACATATCTCATTTTGGACAAACAAAAGAAGGTTATTTAGTCTTATCGGGCGATAAATATGTTCTGATTGATGAGGATATAGAAAATAGTAAACAATGGTTAGCAGTATTAAATTCCCCATTACTGAAAAATTTAAAACTTGAATTATACAACTATGGTTCAGAGAAACAATTGGATATTTGGTTGGACGAAAAGACTCAACACTATGAAAGTGTCCATCTGGCATTATCTTATAATCAACCTAATATGGAATTGAAAAAGGAGCTTGAGTCCCTTGGGTTTCAATATGTTCTTCCTAGTAAGTATTCATATTTAGCTCTCCGTTCTAAGGGTAAGGTATATAAAAACGATCAGTCAATCATTAATGCCCATATGAAGGTGTTGCAACAGCCATTTAATATTAGATTTATTCAGCATTCAAAAACAGAACAAGCCGTAAATAAAACTCTTGATACTATAGAGAAAGTATCTATGACGCCAGTTTCATTAATACTTGATACGTTAAGTTTACCATTTATGATCGGTAGTGCTGTTTCTAATTGATTTTATAGATTTTTGCGATGAACTTTACAGTTAAAAAAGGCTATTCTTGTGCGAGAATAGCCTTTTTCACTCCTCTATAATATCTATAACGAATACACAAAAATCACCAAAATCAAAACTGGAATGACATATTTCACATAGTTAAACCAAATCGTGGTGAGTTTTTCGCCGGCATTTAACTCTTGTTTGGCTTCGTCTTTTAACACAAACCCCACAAACAAAGCACAGCCAAGTGCGGTTAAAATAAACAGGATATTGCCACTGATATAATCGAAAGCGTCAAAAATACTGCGTCCGATAATGGTGACATTGCTCCATTCATTATCGCCTAACACAGAGGGAACATTGCCCAATAAGAATGTCCCGCCCAATACTAAGGCAATGGACATTTTGCGGCCTAAGCGGGTTTTTTCCTGTAATGCGGTGATTAGCACTTCATAAATAGTTAAGGAGGTGGTTAACGCCGCAATGATTAATAAGCCAAAGAAAATCACCGCAAAGATGGAACCGCTCCACATGTGGGAAAAGACGATTGGCAAACTTTGGAATACCAAGGTTGGGCCTGAGTTTGGTGCTACGTTAAAGGTGAATAATGAGGGGAAAATCATAAAGCCCGCTGCTAACGCAATCAGCGTATTCATTACTGCTGTAATCGAGGCGGTTTTGACCAGATTTTCTTTTTTATCTAAGTAGCTGGATAAGGTAATCAGCACACCAAAACCAAGGCTTAAGGCAAAGAAAACTTGCCCTAACACAAACACAAATAATTCTTTGGTGATTTTGGAAAAATCGGGTACCAAATAAAATTCAATCCCTTGTCCGGCGCCCGGTAATGTGATGTTACGCACAATCATGACCAACAAGAAAATAAACAGAATGGGCATTAAATATTTCACCGAACGTTCAATCCCGTCCATAATCCCTTTGGCTAAAATGATATAGTTCGCCAACACAAACAGGGCGGTATAACCTAAAATGGTCAACGGGCTGTTGTGAATGTAGGTGGTGAAAAATTGTGCGGTGGTGTCTGGGCTAACGGGGGCGGATAAATCCAAGGAGCCGTTAATAATGCTCCCAATGTAAGTGAGCACCCAACCGCCTAATACCATGTAATAGGCCAAAATACCAAAGGAGCCTAATAATCCCATATAGCCTAAGATTTTCCAACCTCCATGAATGGGTTTACCATTCGCCGTGCCACTAAACGCATCCACCGCATTTTTGTGCATGCGGCGACCAATCACATTTTCCACTAAAATCATGGGAATACCAATGACAATCATGGCAATGCAAAACAACAAGACATAAGCACCACCGCCGTTTTCCCCGACTAAATACGGGAAACGCCAAGTCGCCCCGAAGCCCACAGTAGCGCCCGCCACCGTCAGCACATAGGTTAAGCGACTTGACCATGTTTGACGTTTTTCTGTTCCATTTACCGACATAAGATTCCTCTTTCCTAGATAAAGCACACTTTCCACGATGTGATAAACATAGCGGAAAGTGCGGTTAAAATTTAATTAAAAATTAATGGGTTAAAGCTGTTTTTGGATCCACATAGTCTAAATCTAACGCATCCGTCACCCCTTTGAAAGTACAGTGACCGCCGTAAGTATTGAGGCCTTGTAACAAGGCGGGATCGGCAAGACAGGCTTTCGCAACACCGAGTTTGGCAATTTCTAAACCGTATTGTAAGGTGGAATCCGTTAAACCGAGCGTAGAGGTGCGTGCGACGCAACCTGGCATATTGGCCACGCAATAATGGATCACGCCATCTACTTCATAAATCGGATCAACGTGGGTGGTGGCTTTGGATGTTTCAAAACAACCACCTTGGTCAATCGCAACGTCGACTAACACAGAACCTTTTTTCATTAATTTCAGATCGTCACGGGTTAATAAGTGCGGTGTTTTTGCCCCAGGAATTAACACCGCACCAATTACCACGTCTGCCTCTGGCAATAAACTAAGAATATTACCACGAGAACTGGTCAATGTTTTAATTTTCATTGAAAAAATTTGATCAATATAGGCTAAGCGAGCAGCATTTATATCTAAAATGGTCACATCTGCACCAATGCCCACGGCAATTTGTGCGGCATTTAAGCCCACCACGCCACCACCGAGAATGACCACTTTGGCTTTTGGTGTACCCGCCGTACCGCTTAATAAAATCCCTTTTCCGCCAAAGGTTTTTTGGCTATATTTGGCGGATTCTAAGGTGGCTAAACGGCCTGCAATGGAACTCATTGGCGCCAAACAAGGCAAACCGGTTGGGGTTTTAATGGTTTCATAGGCAATGGCTTGAATTTTTTTCGCAAGCAACATTTCTGTTAGCGGACGATCAGCGGCAAGGTGAAGATAGGTATAAAGAATTTGATTTTCACGGAAATAGTGGAATTCACTTTCAATCGGCTCTTTCACCTTAATGATCATCTCACTTTTGGCAAAGAGCGTGGCTTTATCCGTTAATGTGGCACCGGCAGCTTGATAATCTGCGTCGCTAAAACCAATTTCAGCCCCCGCATTATGTTCAATGTAAACCGTATGACCCGCCTCTACATAGGCTTGTACGTTGGCGGGGGTTAAGCCCACACGGTATTCTTGTACTTTGACTTCTTTTGGACAACCAATAATCATAATTTCCTCCTGAACGGAATGTTACTGACAAATAGTTTAAATAAGGATGTCATATTTTCTTAACATCTGGGTAACATTATAAAACGTCAAAAGAGAAATTAATGTGAAGTAGATCACAAATTCTGAAATTAATTGCTAAATATTGATAAGCTAATAATATATTGTATTGATTATCACAATATAATTAAGAATTAAATTCTCCGGCGACGACGGTGGAAATTCTGGCTTGCCTTGCTTTTGGTCGCTTTTACGGGCAACGTCACGGCAGAATGCTCAAGGCGTTTAACACGGCGAAAATGACCTAAAAAATAATGTACGGAACTGGCAAGAATCACGCCGGCTAAGAAAATAATCAATAATTCGCCATATAATTGGTGAAAAATCTGGTTAATTTTGCTTTGCGTGGTTTGTCTGTATTTCGCATCAAAGGTCACCCGTAAAAAGCCCTCTAAGCCATTGGCGGAATAAATGGGTTCCACGATTTGTTGGGTGAGTTTGTCATCATTCGACTTGTCGGTGAAGGTTGGACCATGGTTACTTTGTGCCAATAATGCGCCATTGGTGGCGTATAATGAGGCATCAAGGACAAAATTTTCTTTGGTGAGATTATCCAAATTTTCACTTAATTTGTCTGTATTCGCATTATTGACTAACAGCATGGAAAAGAAGTTGGTTTGTTGGCGCACCAATAAATGGGACAAATTGGCCACTTGATTAACACTGGCTAATTGTGAGCCGATTTGAAATTGTTTCACGCCAAATAAAATCACCCCCACCACGCCGAGGCATAAGCCAACAATCAGCAAAAGTAAACTTGATTTGACCAGTTTCTGTTTAACGATTTGCAAGTTATTTACCCAAAATAATGTAGAATATTGTATGATTGTAACATTCCAATAAAAAATTAACAGGATTTCTTATGCAAACAGTTCTTGAAAAATTGTCGCCTTTTCCCACCGCACTTTTAAGCGATCAACCGGTGGCAGAAAAAAGCGGTTATTCTATTTTATTTAGCCCTGATTTACGCCATGAAAAATTACTGGCATGGCAACAAAAGTGCGGTGAAAATTTTCAGATTTTTGACGGTTGGGAGATTGCCGGCAATAGCGTGCTGTTAATTCAAGGCGAATTTAAGCCCGAATTTATTGCTTATGCCCATGAATTACAATTAGATGCGGCGGTGATCAATTTTCACGCCAAATTAAGCCAAGCGGGCTTGTTGGTGATGGATATGGATAGTACGGCGATAAAAATTGAATGTATTGATGAAATTGCCAAACTGGCCGGCACAGGGGAAGAAGTTTCCGCCATTACGGCGGCGGCCATGCGAGGTGAATTGGATTTTGAACAAAGTTTACGCCGTCGAGTAGGCACCTTAAAAGGCGCAAAAGAAAGCATTTTAAGCGAAGTTCGCCGCCATTTACCCTTAATGGAGGGGTTACAAACCACCCTCACTGAATTACAAAAACAGGGCTGGAAAACAGCGATTGCCTCTGGTGGCTTTACGTATTTTGCGGATTATTTAAAAGACTTTCTCGGTTTAGATTATGCGGTGTCGAATCAATTTGAGATTGTGGATGGCGTGCTGACCGGCAAGGTTAAAGGGGATATTGTGCATGCCCAATATAAAGCCAATGTGTTACAACAATTAACCCAACAATTTCAGATTGATCCGCAAAATACCGTGGCCATTGGTGACGGCGCCAACGATCTTGCCATGATGAGTGTTGCGGATCTTGGCGCCGCATTTCATGCCAAACCAAAAGTACAACAACAAGCGCAAGTTGTGGTAAACTTTGCGGATTTAACAGGGTTGCTGTGTTTACTCAGTGCCAACGATCATATTGCTAATTTAAATCAATAGGAGAATAAAAAATGCCATCATTTGATATTGTATCTGAACTCACTATGCACGAAGTGCGTAATGCGGTGGAAAATGCCAACCGTGTATTAAGCTCACGCTATGATTTTCGTGGTGTAGAGGCCGTTATTGAACTGAATGAAAAAAACGAAAGTATCAAAATTACCTCAGAATCGGATTTCCAACTGGAACAGTTGTTAGAAATTCTTATCGGTTCTTGCGTGAAACGAGATATTGACAGCACTTCGTTAGATGTGCCAACGGAAAGCGAACACCACGGCAAATTGTATTCCAAAGAGATTAAATTAAAACAAGGTATCGAAACCGACATGGCGAAGAAACTGGTGAAATTAATTAAAGACAGCAAAATCAAAGTACAAACCCAAATTCAAGGGGAACAAGTGCGTGTGACGGGGAAATCTCGTGATGATTTACAGGCGGCTATTCAACTCGTGAAAGTCGCTGAATTGGGACAACCGTTCCAGTTTAATAATTTCAGAGATTAAGGTTTTTCTCTTTTCAATTTAAATGAGAGAGTGCGGTGAAAAAATGTTGCGTTTTTGAACCGCACTTTTTTTGTAAATTTTTTGTAAAATTCCCAAAATATTTTTTAAAAATATGACAGAGATCACATTTTTTTAATAAAATTTGGAGTAAAATTTCTTTCGCTGTAAGGAAATAAATTAAAACTTCAAATATTAAGGAGATTATTATGAGTACTCTCAATTATTTACAAAAAATCGGACGCGCCTTGATGGTGCCGGTGGCGGCATTGCCTGCGGCGGCATTATTAATGGGCGTGGGGTATTGGCTTGACCCTGATGGTTGGGGTGGCAATAGTCAACTGGCGGCATTGTTGATTAAATCGGGCGGTGCGATTATCGATCAAATGCCGTTCCTCTTTGCCATTGGTGTGGCCTTTGGTATGTCAAAAGATAAACACGGTTCAGCGGCGTTGTCAGGATTGGTCGGTTACTTAGTGGTAACGACCTTGCTTTCCCCTGGTGCGGTGGCCCAATTACAGGGCATTCCAGCGGATCAAGTGCCAGCCGCCTTTAATAAAATCAATAACCAATTTATTGGGATTTTAGTCGGGGTCATTTCGGCGGAATTGTATAATCGTTTCCACACCGTCGAATTGCCGAAAGCCTTGGCATTCTTTAGCGGTAAACGCTTAGTGCCGATTGTGGTGTCATTGGTGATGATTTTGGTGGCCTTTGTGCTACTTTACGTCTGGCCAGTGATTTTCGGTGGTTTAGTGTCCTTTGGGGAATCCATTAAAGATATGGGCGCAACGGGTGCGGGTATTTATGCGTTCTTTAACCGTTTGCTCATTCCTGTGGGCTTACACCATGCGTTAAATTCCGTGTTCTGGTTTGATGTGGCCGGTATTAATGATATTCCGAATTTCTTAGGTGGCGCACAATCCTTAGCGGATGGTAAAGCCGTTGTGGGGATAACGGGGATGTATCAAGCCGGTTTCTTCCCAGTGATGATGTTCGGTTTGCCTGCTGCTGCCTTGGCCATTTATCACAGCGCTAAACCGGCCAAAAAAGCACAAATTGCCTCCATTATGTTTGCGGCGGCTTTGGCGTCATTCTTCACCGGTATCACAGAACCCCTTGAATTTGCCTTTATGTTTGTGGCGCCTGTGCTTTATGTGGTACATGCCTTATTAACTGCGGTGTCGGTTTATATCGCGGCTAGCATGCACTGGATTGCCGGTTTTGGTTTCAGTGCGGGGTTAGTGGATATGGTGCTTTCTTCACGCAATCCGTTGGCGGTGAACTGGTATATGTTAATCGTGCAAGGTTTGGTGTTTGCCGGTATTTACTATGTGTTATTCCGTGCCGTGATTAAAATGTTTAACCTCAAAACACCGGGTCGTGAAGATGACGATATGGCAGAAAACGTGGTGACAACAGGGGATCAACATGCGAATCATGACCAACAAGCCGTATTGTTTGTGAAAGCCCTTGGTGGTAAAGAAAATCTCAGCAATATTGATTATTGCACCACCAGATTACGTTTAACCGTGCAAGATATGACAAAAATCAATGAAAACCAACTTAAAGCGCTAGGTTCGAAAGGTGTGGTTAAATTGGGTGAAAATGGTCTGCAAGTTATTCTTGGCTTAGAGGCAGAATTTATTGCGGAAGCCATGAAAAAAGTCAGTTAATTAAGCTGAAATCGACAGCAATGCCCTGTGGAATAACAGGGCATTTTTTTATCGGGCTTGCAAGAAATTCTGCAGAATTTCTGCAGTAAAGGCTTTGCGTAAATAAAAGCCTAACGGCAAAGTGTCGATCAGTTCGCCATGTTTGCCAATGCCTTTTGTGAGCGCTCGGCTATTGGCGCCTTTGGGGCGTAGCTGCAACACTTCGCCTAAGGTGGCGTTAATTTTTTCCACGTGACCGAGAACAATATATTCCATCAATTCTTCCCAATCTTGTCGAAGTCGTTGTTCTTGTTGTGGGTTCGGTTGCCATAGAATCGGCTGACCAATATAACGCTCGGCCAGTGGAATAGATCGTTCGCCTTGCACGGGGATCCACAACACTTTACTGAGTTTATGTTTTACATGTGAATGTTGCCAGTCCACGCCAGAATTTTGTACTAATGGCGCAAGGCTAACAAAAGTGGTTTCTAACGGATAGCCTTGTGCATTAATGGGAATGGTTTTTAACTCAATGCCCAAATGTGCGAAATCTTGCTCGGGCTTACTGCCAGCTTTGGCCCCTAAAGCGGTTTCAATCAGCTGACCGACCCAACCTTTATCTCGTTTTAAATCTGCAGGCACGCTTATGCCCAGTTCCTCTGCCAATTCGGAAAAAGTTAAGCCAGCAATGGCATTGGCTCGTTGCAATAGGGCTTGTTCGGTGAGTGGGGAGCTGATTTTTTTCATATCAAAGTGCGGTGTATTTTTTCAATAATTTTTGTTTCACATATTCCACGCCCTTATTCACATAAGGGATCTGTTCTAAATCTAAGAGATAACGTTTTGTCGGTAAACCGCCACCAAACCCCGTGAGTTGGCGATTTTTGCCTAGGATTCGGTGACAAGGAATAATAATGCTAATCGGATTACGCCCCACAGCCCCGCCTACGGCACGTACGGCTTTGGGGTTGTTTATCTGTTGTGCTAACTCCGCATAACTTAAGGTTTGACCATAGGGAACTTGACGTAACGCTTGCCAAATACGTTGCTGAAATGGCGTGCCTTGTGGCGCTAAGGGAATGTCCGCAAAGGTTTCCGGTTCGCCTTGAAAATAGCGGTCAAGTGCGGTGCAAATTTGTTGAAAAATCGCTAAATCGGGTTGATATTGCCAACGTGGATTGGGGGCAATTTGTTCAAGCTCAAAGTCTACATGGGTGAGCTGATTATTTTCCGTTAAGATTAACAGTTTGCCAATGGGGGAGGCGTAATAGCAATAGTGGATCATGATGTTTCAATAAAAAAGGGCGTAAAGATTACGCCCGATTATATGCTAATTTGTGATCAATTAGAAACGATAGTTTACGTTTAAGCCGTAAAGGTTAGCCGTGGCTTTCACTTTCACATCGGTGATCACACCTGATTGGCTTTCTTGGAAATGGTTTTTGCTGCCACGTAAGTGAGCGAAACCGACATCAACCGATAAATCTGGTGTGAAACGATAGGTTGCCCCGACGCTGTACCACATACGGTCGGTATCTGGAATGGAAATGGATTGATGATCGCCAGCAGCCGTTTCATCATAAGCCACACCCGCACGTACGGTTAACGCATCTGTTGCATGATAAGTTGCACCTAAGGCTAAACGAGAACTATCACGGAATTTTTCAGTTTTTTGGAATAATTCTTTACCAGAAGATCCCACCGCACGCAATTCTTTGAATTTAGACCATTCGGTGTATTTCCAGCTATAATGGAAAGCGAATTTATCGTTCACTTGGTGGAAACCCGAGAATTCCCAGTAAGCAGGCAATGGTAAGGTTAATGAACCCGGTTGGTTGCCTTGGGTGTAAGATCCGATGTAAGCACCAGAATCACTGTAATCGCCTTCAAAATCAATATCAATTTTGGAGTGGTAGGCTAAACCAAAACGGCTTGTTTCTGTGGCTTGCCACATTAAACCTGCGTTCCAACCAAAGCCCCATTCATCGCCTTCGATTTTACGTAAGGTAGCAGAAGATGGATTAGCGGCTGCTGTTTGGGCGGATGCAATGGCTTGCTGTGCTGCCGATTTGTAGCCTGCTGCCGCAGCGTAATCGCCCCCTTGTGCAGCGGCTGTGGCGTAGGCCGCATTGGTTTTGGCCGCAACAAGATAAGGTGCAGCGGTTAATGAGCCTAAACGACGCTCAATGATGGCATCTGCATAAACGGCATTGACACCTAAACCTAAGGTTAAACTATCTAATACTTTATAAGAACCGCTCAAATTAAAGTTTAAGGCAGTTAAATCGGTTTTTCCTGCGATAAAGCCAGCAGAATAGTTATCATCATATTCTGTTGCTAAACCATAGTTCACATTTAATCCACCACCGATTGCAAATTTATCGTTGATCGGGGCAACAAAATAAATGTTAGGCACGAGAGCACCTTTCGCAATGTCTTTGGCATTTGCATTAGTATCGGCACCTGTGCCATATAATGTAGTACCCTCAATATCAATATTTGGATCCACATAAATTGCACCTAAAGAGAGTTCAGGGCGTTTGAAAAGACTCATTAACGCAGGGTTTGTTGCGACTACGCCGGCATTATCTGCAATGGCTGCCTCACCAGAATAGGCACGGCCTAAACCTGAGGTTGAAATTTCAGCTAATTGGAATGCGGCGGCATTGGCTGCGCCTGTAGCGGCCAATAAAGCAGAGGATAGTAAGGTTTTAGTAAAAAGATTTTTCATGGATTTTCCTAGTAAGTAGTTAACATTTCTGTAAAAATTAGTCGAATTCTAATTAACTCAACAAGATAGTTCAATCTTTTTTGCCCATTAGACAGCTGTTCCGACCAGTTGACAAAAAAGGCATTGCTGCCTTATTTATTCGTGATAAACTGCGCTGAAACGATTTAATGATGTCAACAAATAAAGGAAAAAACATGTCAAATAATCTTGCTCAACGAATCGAACAAACCAGCCGCTGCGGTTCAAAATCCAAGGCCAATGGTTTTTTTGATGGCTCGGAAAGTGCGGTGAACATTTCACAGGTTTTTGTGAGCCAACAAGAGGCCGAACAAGCCTTAGCTTATTTTACCCTACAAGCTAAACAGATAGAAAGTGAACCTTGTGAAATCTATAGTGACATTCAAGCACAGGAGAACGTTTTTACATTAACGCTACATATTCAATTTTGCTGTGAAGTGGAAGCGGTATTATTTCAAATGAAAATGTAGGTCGGATAGTGTTATCGGATTTTGCTTATTTTAATGCCAATTTGATCTAAAAAAATTTCTTAAAAAATATTGTAAAAATTCAAATTATCGTGTTAAATCTGCATTTATTATGGGGTTTTTCTTTGTAGGTTTGATTATGTGCCAATTATTAGGAATGAATTGCAATACACCAACGGATATTGTCTTTTCATTTGAGGGATTTCGGCGCCGTGCGGGGTTGACGGATAGTCATTCTGACGGTTTTGGGATTGCTTTTTTTGAGGGCAAAGGCGTACGCATTTTTCGTGATAATCGTCCCGCCGCCTTGTCGCCGATTGGGGATTGTGTTAAACAATATAAAATAAAGTCATTAAACGTAATTGCCCATATTCGCAAAGCTACTCAGGGTAGCGTGGATATTGAAAACACGCACCCGTTTATTCGGGAAATTTGGGGTGAAAATTGGGTGTTTGCGCATAACGGCAATTTGCACGATTTGCCCGATATGACGGGCAGTTTTTGCCAGCCAATTGGTTCGACTGATTCTGAAGCAGCGTTTTGTTATATGGCTGAAGTGTTAAAAACACGTTTTCAGCGTAAACCCGCTGAACAGGACATTTTCTTAGCGGTGCAAGAGGTGACGGAATTTTTATCTCAGCACGGTACGTTTAATTTTATCCTGTCGAATGGCGAATGGATGATCGCCCATTGTTCTACCAACCTCCATTATTTGACCCGCCAAGCGCCTTTTGGCAAGGCTCAACGTATTGATGACGAGGGCGTGATTGACTTTAATGATTACGCCAAAGAGGGCGACAAGGTGACGATTATTACCACGTTTCCTTTAACCAAGGATGAAAAATGGACCAAAATGCTCAGTGGTGGCTTTGTGTTTTTCAAAGATGGCGAGAAAGTGAAAGAGATTATTGGCGTAGAAAAAGCGATTATTGATGATGGCACCTTGGGTGATCGTCAGGTCAATGAATGTTTATAATGTCCCTTAGGGCATGGTTAAAAAGAGGCATAACGTCAAATGTGATGCCTCTTTTTTTGGGTGAAATTTACGGTGTCTAAAAAATAATCGGTAGATTGATGATTTTTTTCTTCTTTTGAGTGTTCTGTTTATCTGGTTGAAAAATAAAGGTAAATTATGCGATTTTAAGCGTCGCTTGAATGTTTTTCCTTGTTATCATTGAACCAGTCACAATTTTATCCACAGTCCATAAGAATAAATCACACCGTTGTTGCTAAGTTAACCGATTTTGTCAACCTGTACAGATCGAATTGTGCATGATTCTGTGGAAAAGTGCGGTGTCATTTACGCCTGATTTTTTTATGGTGGATCTTTAAGCAAAAAGCCCAAATGCCTTGTCTAATAAAATGTTTTTGTGTGCTAAATGGGATTATCTTCTTTTATTCAAGGCTTTTCCCCATGTTATACACAGCGTTATACACAAGGCCAAGAAAATGCGCTGATGAAGATAAAAAGAGATAGAGTATTGGCTAAAATCACAGATTGTGCCATAATCCAACACAATACATTCAGATTAGCTAATTTTAAGGATAAACGATAGTGATCGATAGCGATGGCTACCGTCCCAATGTGGGTATTGTCATTTGTAATCAAAAAGGGCAAGTGCTTTGGGCAAAAAGGTACGGACAAAATTCGTGGCAGTTTCCGCAAGGGGGGATCAATGATAATGAAACGCCTGAGCAAGCCATGTACCGTGAATTATATGAAGAAGTGGGATTAACCAAAAAAGACGTTCGTATTGTTTGTTCCTCTCGGCACTGGTTACGTTATAAGCTACCGAAACGTTTGTTACGCCATGACAGTAAGCCGATTTGCATTGGACAAAAACAAAAGTGGTTTTTGTTGCAGTTAATGAGTGATGAACAAGCACTTAATATGAATTGCAGTAAAACCCCTGAATTTGATGGTTGGCGTTGGGTCAGTTTTTGGTATCCGGTGCGTCAAGTGGTGTCTTTTAAGCGTGAAGTGTATCGTAAAGCCATGAAAGAATTTGCTTTGGCGTTATTTGATCCACATAAAACGGATGTGCTGTTGGTTAATTCTAAAGTGACAGCAAAAGAAAAAGCGTCAGACAGCGTGCAAGAGATGCCGAAAGAAACCGCAAAAGACAACCCGAAAGAGAGAGCAAAAGGCATGCCAAATCGGTCGCCTTATTACCATAAATCTCAACAAAAAACCAAGAAAAAACGGAGATATTAAGATGTTATCATTTTTACTGATCTGCCTCGCCGTGGGCTGTGTGGTCGGCTTTCTCGCTGGCTTATTCGGGATTGGCGGTGGCTTAGTGATTGTGCCGGTGTTGGTGTATTTATTGCCCATGATGGGGATTCCTGATCCGATGTTGATGTCGGTAGCTTTGGGAACCTCATTCACCACGATCATTATTACAGGCGCCTCCTCCGCCTATAATCATTACAAATCGGGTAACATTGTTTGGCCATCCTTAAAGATTTTTGCGCCCGCTATTATGGTAGCCACTTATTTAGCCAGCTTTTTTGTGAGCCAACTGCCTAAAGCATATTCGAGTAAGATTTTTGCTTGTTTAGTGGTGTATTTAGCGATCAAAATGATCTTGTCTGCGAAATCTAAAATGCAAAATAAACCGTTAACCACGCAATCTGCGATTATTGGCGGTGGCTTGATTGGCATTGCCTCCAGTTTTGCGGGCATTGGTGGCGGTGGTTTTATTGTGCCATTCTTAAATGCAAGAGGCTATGAAATGAAACAAGCCATTGGTTCTTCCTCTTTTTGTGGTATGTTGCTCGCAACGTCGGGATCCTTAAGTTATATTTCCAGTGGTTGGAATTTAGAGAATATGCCTGATTGGTCACTTGGTTATGTGTATTTACCCGCCGTGTTAGGCATTACGTTAACCTCCATGTTTACCACTAAATTAGGCGTGATGGTGACCAATCGCTTACCGGTGGCGACCTTAAAACGTTGTTTTGCGGTATTTTTAATTTTTGTGGCATTAAAAATGTTAATTAGCTAATTCAAAAGGGAATTTATGCACGATTTTATTCATTTACCTTATATTGACCCCGTTGCCCTTTCACTGGGTCCGATCCATTTACATTGGTACGGCGTGATGTATTTATTGGGCTTTGGCTTTGCCTATTGGCTCGGTATGCGACGGGTTAAACAGTCGCCACACACGTGGAATACCGATCAATTCGATCAACTGCTTTATGGCTGTTTTGCCGGCGTGATCTTAGGTGGTCGTATTGGCGACGTGTTCTTTTATAGTTTTGACAAATTCCTACAAGATCCGCTGTATTTATTTCGAATCTGGGAGGGCGGCATGTCGTTCCATGGTGGATTAATTGGGGTGATTGTAGCCATGATACTCATATCCATACGCCAAAAACGTAGCTTCTGGCAGACGGCAGATCTGATTGCACCGCTCGTGCCATTTGGTTTAGGCTTAGGCCGTTTAGGCAATTTTATTAACAATGAATTATGGGGCCGCCCCGTTGAAAATCTGGACGCCGTGCCTTGGGCCATGTTCCCCTATGGCTATCAAGGTGACATTCCCTTGCACCCCTCACAATTATATGAGGCGATATTAGAGGGCGTGGTGTTATTTGTGATGTTAAATTTATTTATTCGCAAGCCACGTCCAATGGGTGCTGTGTCAGGGTTATTCTTGATTGGTTATGGCTGTTTCCGTTTCTTGGTGGAATATGTGCGAGAAATCGATCATCACGTGAATACGGCGCAAGATCTGATTACCCGTGGTCAGTTGTTGTGTTTACCGATGATTATCGGCGGGCTGATGATTATATGGTGGGCATACCGTAAAAGTGCGGTGAAAAATTAAGGAATTTTTATGCGACAATATTTAAATTTATGCCAACGTATCATTGATGAAGGCACGTGGATTGAGAACGAACGAACAGGCAAACGTTGTTTAACCGTGATCAATGCCGATCTGGAATATGATGTAGCGAATAACCAATTTCCGATTATTACCACAAGAAAAAGTTATTGGAAAGCCGCCATTGCCGAATTTTTAGGTTATATCCGTGGTTATGATAATGCCGCCGATTTTCGTCAACTGGGTACAAAAACTTGGGATGCGAATGCCAATGAAAATCAGGCTTGGTTAACTAACCCGAACCGTAAAGGCACGGACGATATGGGGCGTGTCTATGGCGTACAAGGTAGACGTTGGCAAAAGCCAAATGGCGAAACCGTAGATCAGTTGCGTAAAATCGTCAATAATTTAAGTAAGGGAATTGATGATCGCGGTGAGATTTTGACCTTTTTAAACCCTGGTGAAATCGAGCTAGGCTGTTTACGTCCTTGTATGTACAGTCACACGTTCTCTTTGTTGGGGGATACCCTTTATTTAACTAGCTATCAGCGTTCTTGTGATGTGCCATTGGGTTTGAATTTCAATCAAATTCAAGTATTTACGTTCTTGGTGTTAATGGCTCAGATTACTGGTAAAAAAGCCGGCAAGGCTTATCATAAAATTGTGAATGCGCATATTTATGAAGATCAGCTTGAATTAATGCGTGATGTGCAGTTAAAACGTGAGCCGTTTCCATCACCGAAATTAGATATTAATCCAGAGATCAAAAGTCTTGAAGATTTAGAGACTTGGGTGACAATGGATGATTTTAAAGTGGTGGGGTATGAGTGTCATGAGCCGATTAAGTATCCGTTTAGTGTTTAGCCTTACTTTTCTTTGCTTGTGCAAAGAAAAGTAACAAAAGAAACACACCCCGACTTCACCGCTTTTCTGAGCTTATTTGGTATTTTCTTCACGCTAAATTTTGAACTCGCTGCGCTCAGACAGTTCAGACGGGACCCCAATTTTTGACCGAGCGTAAATAAAAGTGCGGTTGAAAAATAGATATTTTTTTAAGCTACTCCGTAGCTTGCACTGAATTTTATTATTTCACCAATGGGGTCCCCATGTTTGCCGCCTGAAAAGGATTAAATTTGTAGGAAAAGTTGTGCTGTTTGAGCGAAGCGAGTTGACAACTTTTCCGTTAAGCAAATTTAATCCTTTTCAGGAAACAAGGCAAAGTTGGGGCGTGCTTTCTTTTTGCTTACTTTTGCTTTGCACGAGCAAAGAAAAAGTAAGTCGCCAACGGCGAAACCCGATTTAAAATAAAAAGATAAATATGAAAAAAAACCAACCCCAACTCGATCAACATTTCATTCAACACGCCCTCGATCTCGCCCAAAAAGCCCAAGATAATGGCGAAATCCCCGTGGGTGCCGTCCTCGTTGACGAAAACAACCACATTATCGGCGAGGGCTGGAACCAATCTATCACTCATAACGATCCCACCGCTCATGCTGAAATCATCGCATTACGTCAAGGAGCGGAAACCCTCCAAAATTACCGCCTACTCAACACCACACTCTATGTCACTCTCGAGCCTTGTACCATGTGTGCCGGTGCTATTTTACACAGCCGTATTAAACGCCTTGTTTTTGGTGCCTATGATTATAAAACAGGGGCAGTCGGTTCACGCTTTCATTTCTTTGATGATTATAAAATGAACCATGTTTTAGAAATTACAGGGGGCATTTTAGCGGAAAAGTGCGGTGAAAAATTGAGTGATTTTTTTCGGCAAAGACGTGAGCAAAAACGTCAAGCTAAATTAGCTGTAAACAAAAACAGTTAAAATTGACTTCATACCCTAATATTGATAGAATTTCCAACAACGAGAGTATGGAGAAAAGACCATGATACAGCAAGAGAAAATAATCACACCACCAGCCAATGCTGAATTAATACATACCTTGATTCAATATGGTGATGTCGTGGGAGAAAATATTAAAATTCAAGGCAATACTCGGGAAGAAAAGTTGGCCCATTTCAAGGAAGTTTATTATGCAAAAAATCATCGCCACGGTTCAACTAAATAGCCTATTTTCGGAAATTAGCAAAGAACTGGGTTTTACGGATGAAATACTAAAGCAATATGAAGATAATATTTTTGATTTACTCATTCAATGGGAAAATCAAGGTTATGTAGAAATTTACGAAAATGACAGTGAACGTAAAATAGGCAGATTAAAAGACTCTAATTCAGTTGTCGGATCCAGTCCATGGTACATTGATCTCTTTCATGCCAGAATTTCCGAAAACAATGATCCTTTACTCGTGTTACGCCGAGATGATGAATTTAGTTTTAGTGTCAGGTTTCTTGCCAATCATAATCAACTATTTGGTTCTAAAACTGAAAAAAATCAACCTGATTTAATGAGAAAAATCAGAATGTTGATTGACAGTTATATTCAAAAGGGTAACTGATATTAATCGCGTTGATACTATTTATTGCTAAATATCATAGTCCCTTTTGGGGCAATGTAATTTAGGTTTAATCTTTCCTTATTTCAGCGTATAATGCGTGCATTCCTTTGTATTAATTTTGGTTAATACGCTCTCTTTTATGTAAATTTATAAATTGGTAAAAATATGTCAGAACAAGTTGATTACAAAAATACCTTAAACCTGCCTGAAACAGGTTTTCCAATGCGTGGGGATTTGGCGAAACGTGAACCCGCTATGTTAAAAAATTGGTACGACAAGAATCTTTACGGCAAAATCCGTCAAGCAGGCAAAGGCAAGAAAACCTTTATTTTGCATGACGGCCCTCCTTATGCAAATGGCACGATTCATATCGGTCATGCGGTGAACAAAATCTTAAAAGATATGATTGTCAAATCCAAAACCGCATTAGGTTATGACTCGCCTTATGTGCCAGGTTGGGATTGTCATGGCTTGCCGATTGAGTTGAAAGTCGAAGGCTTGGTGGGTAAGCCGAATCAGAATGTCACGGCGGCTGAATTTCGTGCGGAATGCCGTAAATATGCAGCAGAGCAAGTGGCGGGTCAGAAAAAAGATTTTATCCGTTTGGGCGTAATTGGGGATTGGGATAATCCTTATTTAACCATGAACTTTGCGACCGAGGCGAATATTATCCGTGCGTTTGGTAAAGCGGTAGCGAATGGACACTTATACAAAGGGGCAAAACCGGTATATTGGTGTTTAGATTGTGCCTCTTCACTTTCCGAGGCGGAAGTCGAGTATGAAGATAAAACCTCACCGTCTATTTACGTAAAATTCCAAGCTGCTGATGAAAGTGCGGTGGAAAAAGCCTTTAATTTAACTGAAAAAGGGCAAGGCAAATTATCCGCAGTGATTTGGACCACTACCCCTTGGACCATTCCGTCTAATAAAGCCATTGCGTTAAATGCAGAATTTGATTATCAAGTGGTGCAATTCGGTGATGAACGCTTGATTCTGGCCAAAGAATTGGTGGAATCGGTGGCGAAAGCCATTGGCGTAGAAAGTTGGAAAGTACTTGGTTCTGCCAAAGGTGCCGATCTGGAATTATTGCCATTCAATCACCCATTTTATGCCTATCAAGTGCCGTTTATTTTAGGCGATCACGTTACCTTAGACGGTGGTACGGGTTTAGTGCATACCGCTCCCGATCATGGTCAAGACGACTATGTGGTGGCTCGTCAATATGATATTGGTATGGCTGGTTTAGTGGGTAATGACGGTAAATTTATTAGCTCAACAGAATTTTTTGCAGGCCTTGGCGTGTTTGAGGCCAACGGCAAAGTGTTAGAAAAATTAGACGAAGTGGGGGCATTACTTAAATTAGAAAAAATCCGCCACAGCTACCCACATTGCTGGCGACACAAAACCCCAGTGATTTTCCGTGCTACCCCACAATGGTTTATTGGTATGGAAACCAAAGGGTTACGTCAACAGGCATTAAGCGAAATTAAAAAAGTCCGTTGGATCCCAGATTGGGGTCAAGCGCGTATTGAAAAAATGGTGGAAAACCGCCCAGACTGGTGTATCTCACGTCAACGTACTTGGGGTGTTCCAGTGGCGTTGTTTATTCATAACGAAACCGAACAATTACACCCACGCACGCAAGAATTAATTGAACAAGTGGCAAAATTAGTGGAACAAAACGGCATTCAGGCTTGGTGGGATCTCGATCCAAAAGACTTGCTTGGTGACGATTCAGCACATTACCACAAAGTGCCAGATACTCTTGATGTGTGGTTTGACTCGGGATCCACCTATTCTGCGGTAGCGCCACACCGCCCTGAATTTGGTGGTAATGAACCGGATATGTATTTAGAGGGTTCCGATCAACATCGTGGTTGGTTTATGTCATCGTTAATGCTTTCCACGGCAACGGACAATAAAGCCCCTTATAAACAAGTGCTGACCCATGGTTTCACGGTGGATGGTCAAGGTCGCAAAATGTCAAAATCTATCGGCAATATCGTTACCCCACAACAGGTGATGGATAAATTTGGTGGGGATATTTTACGCCTTTGGGTGGCCTCCACAGACTATACCGGTGAAATGACGGTTTCAGATGAAATCTTAAAGCGTGCTGCCGACAGTTATCGCCGCATTCGTAACACCGCTCGTTTCTTATTAGCGAACTTAAACGGTTTTGATCCAACACGTGATCTTGTCAAACCAGAAGACATGATCGCCTTAGACCGTTGGGCCGTGGATTGTGCATTACAGGCACAAAATGAAATTAAAGACAATTACGATAATTATCAATTCCACGCTGTGGTGCAACGTTTGATGAAATTCTGTTCCATTGAAATGGGGTCATTCTATTTAGATATTATCAAAGACCGTCAATACACCACCAAAGCGGACAGCCTTGCCCGCCGTAGCTGTCAGACCGCTTTATGGCATATTGCTGAGGCTTTGGTGCGTTGGATTGCCCCGATTTTATCCTTTACTGCGGATGAAATCTGGCATTATATTCCAGGTGAACGCAGCGAATTTGTATTTACCGAAGAATTTTACAACGGCTTATTTGCCTTAGATTCAAATACACAATTTGATGATGCTTACTGGCAACAAGTGTTAACCGTACGTGATGAAATCAACCGTGTATTAGAAACCGCACGTAATGACAAAGTGATTGGTGGTAGCTTAGAATCAGAAGTCACCATTTTTGCTAATCAAGAATACCAAACCTTATTAGAAAAATTAGGCAATGAATTACGCTTTGTGACCATCACATCCAAAGCCGATGTAAAACCATTGGCAACAGCCGACGTAGCCGAGGGCGAAGTAAAAGGCTTAGCGATCAAAGTGATTCGTTCTGTGCACCACAAATGCCCACGCTGTTGGCACTATTCCGACAGCCCAGCAGAAAACACCTTGTGTTCACGCTGTGAAGAAAATGTCAATGGCAATGGCGAAGTGCGGAAATTTGCGTAGGTGAGGAACCCTCACCCTAACCCTCTCCCAAAGGGAGAGGGAATAATGAGCATAATTTTTGTAGTAAATATAATAGATACGGACGTAACGGGGCCCCGTCTGAACCGCCTGTTGAGCAACTCAGTTTTTGGGATTAGATAGACAAATCCCCGTCTTTGTCGCCTGAAAATGGCTTAATTTGTAGGAAAATGGCGTCTGTTTACTCACTGCGTTCGCCCTACGGATCGTTGCTAAAGCAACGTTCAAACGCTAAAGCGTTTGTGAGCGTAGCGAGTTCAGCCATTTTCCGTTAAGCAAATTAAGGCATTTTCAGGAAACAAGGCAAAATCGGGGCGTGCTTTCTTTTTGCTTACTTTTGCTTTGCACGAGCAAAGAAAAAGTAAGTCGCCAACGGCGAAATACGTTCTAGCCACAAACAAAAGAAAGTATGGTCGCCCATCGGGCGAAACCCGATTTAAATTAAAATCAACCCATTTTATAAAAAACAAAAAATGACATTAAAACAAAACAAAACCGGCTTACATTACCTCTGGCTCGCCCTTATCGCCTTTATCGCCGATCTTGCGACCAAATACCTTATCGTAGAAAACTTCCAACTCTACGAAAGCATTAACATCCTCCCCATTTTCAATCTCACCTACGCCAGAAACACTGGTGCAGCCTTTAGTTTTCTCGCTGATCACAGTGGTTGGCAAAAATACTTTTTTATTATCTTAGCTTTGGCCATTTCCGCCGTATTAATTTATTTTTTGAAAAAAAACACCGCACTTCAAAAGCTACAAAACACCGCTTATGCCTTAATTATCGGCGGTGCATTAGGTAATATGGTGGATCGTATGTATCACGGTTTTGTGGTGGATTTTTTTGATTTTTATTGGCAAGATTGGCATTATCCGGTGTTTAACGTGGCCGATATTGCCATTTGTGTGGGGGCCGGTTTATTGGTGTTAGACGCATTAAAAAACGGTGATAAAAACAAGGTGGAGAAAAAATAGTGAAGATTATTTTAGCCAACCCTCGGGGATTTTGTGCCGGTGTCGATCGTGCTATTAGCATTGTTGAGCTTGCCTTAGAAATTCATGGCGCCCCCATTTACGTGCGTCACGAAGTGGTGCATAACCGTTTTGTGGTAAATGGTTTGCGTGAACGTGGGGCGATTTTCGTGGAAGAATTAAGCGAAGTACCTGATGGGGCGATTGTGATTTTCTCTGCTCACGGTGTGTCACAAGCGGTGCGACAAGAGGCCAAAGATCGGGAATTGAAAGTATTTGACGCCACTTGTCCATTGGTGACCAAAGTCCACATGCAGGTGGCCCGAGCCAGTAAGAAAGGCACCAAAGCCATTTTAATTGGTCATAATGGTCACCCTGAAGTACAGGGTACTATGGGGCAATACAGTAATGATGACGGCGGTATCTTCTTAGTGGAAGATGTGGAAGACATTGCTAAACTCAAATTACGAGATGACGAAGATCTCACCTTTATGACCCAAACCACGTTGTCCATTGATGACACGGCAGATGTGATTGAGGCCTTGAAACAGAAATACCCAAGTATCCAAGGACCACGTAAAAATGATATTTGCTACGCCACCACCAATCGTCAACAAGCGGTGCGAGATTTAGCGGAACAATCGGATTTAGTGATTGTGGTCGGTTCTAAAAATTCATCAAATTCCAACCGGTTAGCCGAGTTATCTAATCGCATGGGAACGCCTGCTAAATTGCTTGACGACGCAGCAGATATTGATCCTGCATGGTTAACAGGAGTTGAAACCATTGGTTTAACGGCGGGGGCGTCTGCGCCTGAAGTATTAGTGAAATCGGTGATTGATCGTCTAAAAGCATTGGGCGTGACCGAGGTCGAAGAACTGGCGGGACAAGAAGAAGATATTGTGTTTGAAGTGCCGAAAGAGTTGCGGATTAAAGAAGTGAGTTAACTCAGAAAAAAGATAGAGAAAGTGCGGTGGAAAACACCGCACTTTTTTGTGATTAAAGAATACCTAACAATTCCACGTCAAACACTAACACGCTAAATGGCGGAATGGATTGACCGGCACCGCGTTCACCGTAGGCTAAATTGTGCGGAATGGTTAAACGCCATTTTGAACCCACCGGCATTAATTGTAGCGCTTCTGTCCAACCGGCAATTACGCCACTAACTGGAAATTCGGCAGGTGTGCCACGCACCACAGAACTGTCAAAGGTCGTGCCATCAATTAATTTACCCGTATAATGTACACGTACTTTACTGTCACGGCTTGGTTTGTCGCCATTGCCGGCGGTGATAATTTCATATTGCAAACCGCTTTCCGTCACGTTCACGCCCGCTTTCTTTGCATTTTCTACTAAAAACGCACGGCCCTCTTCTTCGATTTGTTGGAACTGCGCTTGCGCAGCGGCTTGGGCCTCTTGTTGAATTTGTTGTAAGGCTTGGCTCACTTCTTCTAAAGCAATGGCCGGCTTGTTTTGATTTAACACATCATAAATCCCTTTTGCCACGGCCTCAGCGGACACTTGCATACCGCTGTCAGCAAGCTGTTGGCCGATTTGCAAACCGATTCCGTAACCACCTTTTTCGGCGGTGCTTTCTAATTTTACTGCATCAAAAATTGACATGATTTTTCCTTTTTTGTTAATAAATTATTTTTTGTAAGCCAATACTTGGCCGACTTGGGTGACCGTATCGACAGCTAAATTATCCGCTAAACGCACCCGATCCGCTTGGAATAAATTAATCACCGTGGATCCCAACTGGAAAGCGCCCATTTCTTGCCCTTTACGCAAGGTTGGTGCATTGTCGCCTGAATAATCCCAGCTTTTCACTTCTTTTGCTCGAGGTGGATTAATCACGCCAGCCCATGCGGTGCTAATGCTGGCAGTAATGGTGGCGCCGACTAAGATTTGAATCATCTTGCCAAAAGCGGTATCAAACACACAAATCACCCGCTCATTGCGAGCCAATAGATTCGGTATGTGGGTATTTAAAAACGGATTGACCGAAAACAATTCCCCTGGCACATAAATCATTTTAGTGAGTGTGCCATCACAAGGCATGTGTACACGATGGTAATCTCGTGGCGACAAGTAAGTAGTGGCAAACTCGCCGTGTTTAAAGGCATCGACTAATGCCTGATCGCCCGCCAATAAATCCTCAAGGCTGAAAAAATGCCCTTTGGCCTGCAACAATAAATTATCTGAAATATGACCGCACTGGCTAATACGCCCATCGGCCGGCAGACAAAGTGCGGTGCTTTCTGGATTAATTTCTCGTGCGGCTGTTTTTAATGGGCGGATAAAAAATTCATTGAAACTGGCATAAGCGGTAAATTCCGTTTTTTCCGCCTCTTGCATATTCACCTGATATTTTTTGGCAAATAATTTAATGGCAAAATGCGTCACGGCGCCCCATTTTTGTTTAGCGAACCAACCTGCTAATTGCGTTAAATACAGTTGCGGCATCACATATTGAAAGGCAATTTTGATGCGTTGCCAGTAGCTTAATTGCGTCATGTTTTGTTTCCTCTTGATGAAAATCGCTGGATTATAGCATTATTTTACCGGTTGGCGAAATGAAATCCGCCTGTCGGTGGCGCCATGTCCTTTAGGACGAGGAGGAAGTCAATTGCTTAAAACACGCCACCGCTTGAATAATCAATTGATTTTGTGGAATGCCGTGCTGTTCACTTAATCGCTCAATTTCCGCAATCACCTCAAGGGGAAGTTTAAAGCCTTTTTGGCGAATACCACGCTTTTCATTGCTGCGATTCACAATTTCGGTTCTTGACAATGCCATAATAAATCACCATAATACGAGTTATTGAAGAACTGGGCGGTTTCCCACCCAGTGTAGTTTCATCAAATTAGTATGCCGGTAAGCTAATCACTAATAAGATGAGAACTAGGATAATGACTTTAATCATTTTCTTATCCTCTTCAAACGTAAGGATTAAGCCTTACGCTTACTTTCAGGCTATCTCCTGAAAGTGAGTATATTATAAGTTGGTTTTTCCAACCAAAACAACTAAATTTAAAAAAAGCCTACAAGTTCTTTGTAGGCTTTTTTGTGTTTAAATGAAATGGAAAATTTGGTTAAACGCCGGTTTTATTCGGCGATGACCCTCACCCTAGCCCTCTCCCAGAGGGAGAGGAATTTTTCCCATAAAAAATGCGACCTGTTGGTCGCATTTTGTGTTTTTGTTTTACTCTCACCTCAACCCTCTCCCAGCGGAAGAGGGGGAGTAAGTGAGCTTAATCAAGCGAGATTACCATTGGTAACCCGCACCGATAGTACCGGTGACATCGCCTTGTGTATTGGTGCTACCTGTGAGTTTAATGATCACTTTACCATTATCACTTGCACGAGAATAGCCCACTGCAATGGCGCCCTCGCCACGGTAAGTACCGGCGGCGGCGGCTACCATGGATTTACCTGGGATATAAACCTGTGGTAAACCGGCGGTTGCGGCGACGCCTGCGATACCACCACGAGCACGTTTGTCAACTTTGTGGATTTGATCACCCAGTTTTTGTGCCGTGCCTTTCAATTGGCTGACGTTCACGGCATCAGTGTCTGCGGTGCCTGGGGCAACGTTAGTGATTTTCACTGGTGCACCCGTTGTGGCATTACCGACCACTAAGTTACCCTCAGCGTTACCGCCGATATTCACTTGAGAACCCGCTGCGCCGACATTTACGGTGGTAAATGTTGGGTTTTCAGCGAATTTAATTTCAACGTTACCGTTAGTGACTTCGGTTCTTAGGTTCGCAGAAGATGCTGCGGCATCATTTGCCAAGCTACCTTTAATGTTTAACGTGCTGCCCAATTTTTGGGTTGTGCTGCCATCGTTACCCACGAACGTGATCGGTTGCTGTGTTGCTGTATTTACAGCATCAATCGCACCGGCAACGGTTGTCGGTTTGCTTGTTGCGCCTGAGGTTGCATTGGTAACCACGGTGAACGTTGGCGCATCAATTGCACCGGTTGTGGTGTTATAGGTTGCACCACCGCCTAACACGCTTGCCGTAGAATTACCTAGCGCATAAAGCTGGCTACCGTTTATCGCATCTTTGCTGGTGGCGGAAATATCGCCATTTTCAACACCTGTAATCTTGTTGGTGTCGGCACTGATGGTCACATTACCCACTTTCACGCTTTCCGTCGCATTCACATTTTTCACGGTGATGTTTTCTGCCAAGCCATAGGTCACGTTGGTGGTGCCGTTTGCTTCAACAGAAATATTCGCCACTAAGTTTTTGCCTGCCACGTAGTTTACTGTGTCGCCCGCATTGACTTTTTGTGCTGAACCGCCAGCAATGGTTTGCTCCTTATCTTGTGCCACGTTGATGGTATGGTAAGCACTGTTAATGGAGTCTGCCACGTTTTTGGCTGACACATAACCCGTAGGGTTTTCAGTATCATAAGAGACTTGACCCGCTTTTACCGTAATGTCACCCGCCTTCTGATCTTTATCTGAGGCCACTTTCACTTGACCGGCATCAGTCAAGCTAATCGTAATCGTGCGTTTATCGTCTTCAGATGTTCCTTGTACTTTCAAGCCAGCGCCCGCCACGAATTGTACTTCATTGGCATTTTTCACGCTATCCGCCCAAGGTTGGCCCGCTTCCGGTGTGGAAACCACCCAGCCCATATCACGCAAATCGCCCACGGTGGCAACGGAGTTGTCTGGCACATCTTCATTATCTAAATTGACAATGTCAGTTTTGGCCGCATTGACATAATCTGCTGCTGTCGGATTTGCTGCATCTGCTGGTGCCACCGGTGCATAGTTTGATAAACCTGATGTTACGCCGGTTAAGGTTGCATCTTCGGTGGTTGCCGGTGTCGTATCCGTTGCTGGCACGTTTTTCGCCAAGTTCAAGCCACCGTCAGTACCGGTAATGGTGGTGCCATTCACGGTTGTGCTGTTCACTGTAATGTCATCTTGCAACGCATAGGTGACATTGATCACATTGCTGTCACTTTCTTGTTCAATTTTTGACACTAAGTTTTTACCCGCAACATAAACCACTTTATCACCCGCATTGACGTTTTGTGCATTGCTGTCACCTTGTTTAAAGGTCTCATCGCTGCCAGCCACATCAACTCGGTGGAATGCATTGTTAATCGCATTGGTGACGGTGGTCGCATTAACCAATTGATCACCTGTCGATTTAATGTCATCACCGGTGACGGCTTCCGCATTGTCTACGGCTTTGCCATCTACCACATCGGCGGCTTTGTAGTAGGTGTCACCCACTTTCACCAAGGTATCGCCGTTGGCGTTGGTGTAAGTCACGTCCGCTTTACCAGTGTCCTTGGTGGTGGTATCTGTGGTGTTAGCGGTTAACACTTTAGAGGTTGAACCATCTGCATTGGTCACTGTCTTGGTGGTAATGGTGTCGTTATCCGTATTGACATTGTATGTCACATTTGCAACGGTACCGTCATCATTCATTTCCACCACAGCGGTGGTGCCTGTGCCATCGACAAAATTCACGGTGTCATAGGCTTTGACGAAGTCTTTTGCGGCGCCGTTGTTTCGCAAGTTCCAACCTGCATTTAAGATATCACCCACGGTCGCGGCATTGGTGTAAATATCAGCCACATTGGTTGGGGCATCTTGCTTGGTGGTGAACGCCGTTACTGGTGTTTTGGTTAAACCACCCGTATAGTTATCGCCGTCTTTCGCCGCTTCTAAATCACCTACATTGTAAGTTGGTGTGAGTGATCCTTTCACATTGGTCAAGGTGCTTGGTGTCGTGGTGGAGTTATCACCATTGTTCATACTGGCAATCACATCGGCAGGTTTCACCGTGTCACCTGAGCCATCTTGTTCCGTATTGAACGTCACCTCATTTGTCTCAGGATCGGTGATTTTATACACTTTTTTGCCATCGGCAGTGGTGTAAACCACCGGTAATTGTGCAGATTCGGCGACGCCTTGCGCATCGACATTCACGGTGATGGTACGTACGCCGGTTGTGGCATTGGTTTCACCGGTGACGGTCGCTAAACCTGTGCCGTTGAAGTGCACTTCGTTGGCATTTTTCACCACATCTTTATAGCCGTCTTCGGCGGAAACCACCCAACCCATATTTTGTAAATCACCCACGGTGGCGGCTGAGTTTGGATTAACTGAGCTTTCCGTTAAGTTCACTAAGGTGGCTGGAACCGTTTCGGTATCACCATCTGCATCAGGGTTAGTGTTAACCGTTTGCTTATTCAAGGTTGAACCCACACCGGTAATTTGCGTTGGGTTACCATCGCTTGATGTGATGTTTAACGCATTGGTTGGCGCTTTACCTTCTGGGTTGTTCGTTGCAGGTGTAGCGTTTTCTGCTTTGAACACCACGCCACTGTCTTTATTCGCAGGGTTGTTAATGGTGACGTTGTTGGCTGTCACATTATTCACGCTGATATTTTCTGCCAAACCGTAAGTCACATTGGTGACGCCTTTGTCTGTTTCAACAGAAATATTTGCCACTAAGTTTTTACCCGCCACATAGTTAACCGTATCACCCGCATTCACTTTTTGTGCAGCACCGCCTTCAATGGTTTGCGCTGTATCTTGTGCTACGTTGATGGTGTGATACGCATCGTTAATTGCCGTTGCCACATCTGCTGCAGTAGTTAAACCCGTTGCATCAGTTGGCACAGTGATAGTACCATCACCTTTATTGGTTAAATCCGTCGTTTTAACGGTAATATCATATTCCGTTGTGCTTGTGCTCTCTGTGGTAACTGGCGTCACCTTGATTGAGTTATCAGACGATTTCACCGTTGTGATGTTGTTGGTGGCCGTTATACTTGAAGAATCCACATAAAGCTGACCCGCATCATTAATTTTAACCGTTGAGTCATCTACATTCACGCTATAAGTAATGGTATTGGTTGTACCGCTTAACGCATTATTCACTGTCAAGCCACTGCCTGCTTGTAAATTCACTGTATCTGCTGGGTTAATCAAGGTAGAAGCCGTTAAGCCTGTTGCTTTACCACCTGTGGTTGCAGACGTTTTCACATTCCAACCAGACGCATTGATCGCTTTCGCTACGTCAGAAGCTAATGCCACACCGTCCGTGCTTGGAACAGTAATCGCACCTGTAGAAGTCGTTTGGCTAACATTTGCCACTTTCACATCATACACAACTTTCGCTGTATTATCGCCATCAGTTACCGTTGCAGTGGTATAAGTACCGCTTGCATAATCCACGATACCGTTGTTATTGATACGTGAAGTTGCTGTGCCGTCATCTTTAATGTTAAAGCCCGTATAAGTTGCGATAGCATAAAGTTGTGAACCGTTCACCGCATCCGTACTGTCTACTGCTACTTCGCCTGGGGCAACGTTAATCAACTGACGTTCCGATCCTACTGCACCAATAGACACCACGCCATTTGAAGCACTGTTTGCTTTGAAGTCAATAGAAGCCGCACCTGTTACAGAACCTGTTGCCTGACCAACACCTTTGGTATCAGTTGGGCTATTCCAGTTAGATGAATGGTCGCCTGTAGTAACGGTGCTCGCTCTTGTAACTGAACCTTTACCCAATGCCACCGAGTTATCTGTTGATGCAACCGCACTATCACCAATCGCGACTGTCCCTGAGCCTGTTGATTTAGCCAATTTACCAATGGCTACATTACCATTTGCAGTCGCACTTGCACCACTACCGACCGCAACCGTATCGCTTTTTGCAGCATTCGCATTCACCCCTACTGCCACGGCGTTATTGCCTGCAGCTGACGCATTTGGACCTGCAGCAAGTGCTTCTGCACCAGTTGCTTGAGCTTCAGCATCAATTGCATCTAAGTTTTCAGTTTTTTCAGAGTTTACGTGGAAATAGGTTTTTGGTGCTGAGCCTGAGCTTGAAAGTAAAGACGGAATAGTATCCAACACGGCATAAAGCTGTGAACCGTTGATTGCATCGGTTGAAGTCGCAGAAATTTCACCTGCTGCCACGTTTTGAATACGGCGTTCTGAGCCAGACGCACCGACAGTTACCACACCGACAGGCGTTGTGCCAGCAAAGCCTGAGTAAGTTGTGCCGTTTACGGTGGCTTCATTTACTACACCTTTTACACCGCCACTGGTTGTTGCACCTTCTGCACCATCTACAGTGGTATTTTTTCCTGCCGCACTAACTGCGGTAGAGTTTGAGCCTAAATAGACTGAGTTCTCCACTGTGCCAAGTTGGTCAGCAGTCGTTAAACCTGATGTAGCGGTAGATTTTGTGCCGATATTATTACCAAGAGCAAAGGTGTTAGCGGTGCTGATGTAGTTGTTGTTACCTACAGAGTAAGAACCGTCTGCACCTGCAGCAATATAAGTTGGATCACCGAATGCACCTGCACTTTTCGCATCAACTTTGTTGCCATAGCCGATAGCGATTGATTTGTCGCCTGAAACGCTGTTGGCTGTACCGATGGCAACTACACCGTCCAGTGTCGCACTACTATTGGCTACAGTTTGGTTGTTACCGATGACTGTTGCATTGGTTACAGTAGTTAAAGTATTGGCATTACCCGTTACATGGCTAGTATTGGCATTGGTTAGAACGTTTTCATTACCTGTTTGAGTCGTATTATGGATAACACCTTCCAGTTTATTATCAAAACCTGCAAGAGTGCTGTTCATAATGTATTTTTTACCACTCGTTCCTGTTAAGGTGTTGTTTGAACCATGCACATTGCTTCTGTAAGCGTAGGTAAGTGCATTATCAGCTCCAATCACTGTTGTATTGTAAGAGTTGGTAATTGTATTTTGAATACCGACTAACGTACTATTTGCAGAATCGGTTACCGTGTTATTTGAACCAAAAATATTTGCACGTCTTGAACCGCTATCATCATTGAAGTTACCCACTGTTACGGTATTAATGGACGTACTCTTAAGATTTTTACCCAAACCTACTTGCCCATTATTAATGGATATATTTTCACCAAACGCAACAGCCGTGTCTTCCATATCGGTACTCAAACCACGAGCATAGATATGTTCACCAACAGCGAGACTCTGTCTGTGTGCTGTGATATTGCTACCAATAGCAATAGGCGAGTTATTAAGATCTAGGTGATTACCTAACGCTACAACATTAGAGCTATTGCCAAAATTGACCACGCTAGCATTATTACCACCTGTAAATATGGAAAGTTCAGCAGTTTCATCCTTAGCTGACTGTTTTCTAACTGTCAGATTGTTACCAAACGTACTGACATTATTTCCTGCAAAAACACGTACACCTTGCCCCACAGCAGTAACTATCGGCGTATCCGAACCGAAATAACTATTACTTGCACCTCCAGCTGCCTTAATCTCAGGATACAGGTCAACATCCACAGGACCGACATCAATATCCTTACCAATCAATGTCGCATTGCCTGCATCAGGTAAATCGTTGTAATAAGAAGCAGCTGTCAATACACCATGTGTCAATGCATAACCGATACTGACATTCTCACCATACATCACGCCTTTGGAATCAAGTGGAGCAGACACATCAGTCTTGTTTTTAGCACCACCTGATGAACTACTGCTACCAGAAGTTACAGTCTCAGACGTTATCGTATTATAGGTAGCGGCAGTTGCTGCAAATGCCCCCTCAGAAATGACCGCACCCCCGAGCATCACCGCACCAGCGGTTGCAATGCTTAAGGCAATGCTAGATAGCGAGCCACGCTCGTCTACCGTTTGAGAATTAGACTTAGTATGATTTTTGCCAAGTTCCGAGGTTACCACGAATTGCTGTGTGGCGTGATTAAAAATCACTTTAAAAATTTTATTCATAAAGAATGTTCCTTTATAATATTCATTTGAATATTGTATTAACTAATTGGTCGTGCAAAACTGAATATAGCAAGATGTCCCTCCCACCCCACAATTTTACTTCATTTCGGGCTTGAAAAGCCCAGACGATCATTATAACGTATTTTAATCAGAATGTGAACAAAAAACTGATTAGACATCGGATTTGTGCGGGGGGGGGTAAAAGTGTTTTTATTTCAATGGGTTAGTGTTTTTAGACGGGTGTTTTAGGTCTGCTGGAGATGATTTGACGGAGTTTGGCCATAATTTTTATTCGGGGTTATCAAAATAAGATGATTATTAATAAAATTATCGATTGTGGCAAAGTGGCTCAGTGCATGAAATCGGCTTTTTTGCAGAAAAACGATAATTTCCTTTGACTAATCGGCATTCAACAGGTAATATTCGCACCGTATGCAAAAGGTAAAACTACCCCTAACCACTGATCCTGTTAAAGATGCGCAGCGAAGATTGGATTATGACGGCTATTATGCCGCTAATCAGCTTGAGCGTTTGAGCGAATCTGTGGTAAAAGTGCTTGATGATGCACAGGTGACATTATCGTTTTTCATTGATCCGCAAAAATTGGTGGTGATGAAAGGTCGGGCAACCGTTGATGTTGAACTTGAATGTCAGCGTTGTGAACAACCTTTTGTACAAACATTGTGCTGTGAATTTTGTTATAGCCCAGTGAAAAATTTGGATCATATAGATGAATTACCTGAAATCTATGAACCCATTGAATGTAATGAATTTGGGGAAATTGATTTGTTGGCGGTGATCGAAGATGAATTTATTTTGTCTTTGCCCATTGCACCGATGCATTCATCTGAACACTGTGAAGTGTCCGTAACGGAACAGGTTTTTGGTGAATTGTCAGATGAACTGGCAAAAAAACCAAACCCGTTCTCTGTATTAGCTAGTTTAAAGCAAAAGTAACATTTAGGAGATAAGCCCGTGGCTGTTCAACAAAATAAAAAATCTCGTTCACGTCGTGATATGCGTCGTTCACACGATGCCTTGACTACTGCTGCCGTATCTGTTGATAAAGCAAGTGGTGAAACCCATTTACGTCATCACGTGACGGCTGACGGTTTTTACCGTGGTCGTAAAGTGATCAATAAGTAATTGCTGTTATAAGGTAATAACTTGAGCCGTCTAACCCTAGCGTTAGATGTGATGGGCGGGGACGTAGGTCCCCGTATTACTATCCCCGCATCGTTAAAAGCATTGGAAAATGATCCAATGTTGTCTTTGTTATTGTTTGGCGATAGCCAACAGATTTCGCCTTTGCTGGCAAATATTCCTGAAAACCTTACCAAACGTCTGACCCTTTGTCATACTTCCCATCAAATTGAAAATAATCAAGGTTTAGCCTATGCCTTACGTCACAGTAAAGGGACGTCCATGCGTTTAGCCATTGAGGCGGTGCAGAAAGGTGAGGCGCAAGGCTGTGTCAGTGCGGGCAATACGGGCGCATTAATGGGGTTGTCAAAAGTAATTTTGCAACCGCTGAAAGGGATTCAACGCCCTGCCTTGTTGGCCATTTTGCCGACCATTGAGGGGCGATGTTCGGTGATGTTAGATCTGGGCGCCAATATTGATTGTGATGCGGAAAATCTGTATCAATTTGCTCTGATGGGGGCGATTTTCGCTGAACATCAATTAAATTTGGTGTATCCTCGAGTGGCATTGCTGAATATTGGGGTAGAAGAAATCAAAGGGCATCAGTCCATTCGTTCGGCGGCAGAAATGTTGCAAAAAGACACCGCACTTAATTATATCGGGTTTATTGAGGGCAATGATTTGCTCAATGGCAAAGCGGATGTGATTGTGAGTGATGGGTTTGCGGGCAATATTGCGCTGAAAACCTTAGAGGGCGTGGCGAAGAATATCATTGATATGCTCAAAGGGCATTCACGTCAGCATGTATTATGCCAACCGTTATTGCGTTGGTTTGGGCGTCAATTATTGCCTAGTAGTTATCAGCGTTTAAAAAACATTAATCCGGATAAATACAATGGGGCATCTTTAATTGGATTGACCTCCGTGGTAGTGAAAAGCCATGGCAGTGCGAACGTGGAGGCGTTTAGCAATGCAATTAAAGATGCGGCATTACAAGTCCGTCAACAAATTCCACAGAAAATTTTAGCGGGATTAGCACGCTATTAGAAAAATAATGAGAACATTATGCACAGTCGAATTTTAGCCACAGGTAGCTATTTACCTGAACAAATAAGAACCAATGCCGATTTGGAAAAAATGGTGGACACCTCCGATGAATGGATTGTCACCCGTTCAGGGATCCGTGAACGCCGTCTTGCTCGCCCTGATGAAACCGTGGCAACCATGGGCTACCAAGCCGCACAAAAAGCCTTTGCGCAAGCGCAGATTGATCCGAATGATATTGATCTTATTGTGGTTGGCACCACCACCAATTCCCATGCTTACCCAAGTGCGGCCTGTCAAATTCAAACCTTGTTAAATATTGATGATGCCATTGCTTTTGATGTGGCGGCGGCTTGTACGGGTTTTGTGTATGCCTTATCCGTGGCCGATCAATTTATCCGCACAGGACAAGTGAAAAAAGCCTTAGTGATTGGTTCAGATATCAATTCTCGTAATTTAGATGAAACCGATCGTGGCACGGTGATTTTATTTGGTGATGGTGCGGGTGCGGTGATTTTAGAGGCCAGTGAACAGCAAGGCATTATTTCTACCCATTTACATGCTAGCCCTGATCGCCATGAAACCCTGTTGTTGCCGCAGTCTAAGCGCGGTGAAAAACAATCGGGTTTTATTCAAATGCAAGGTAATGAAACCTTTAAATTAGCCGTGCGTGAATTGGCCAATGTGGTGGAAGAAACCTTGACCGCAAACAATTTAGATAAATCCGATCTGGATTGGCTCGTGCCACATCAGGCGAATTTACGTATTATTGCGGCCACTGCCAAAAAATTGGAGATGGATATGTCGCAAGTGGTGGTGACCCTTGATAAATATGCTAACACCAGTGCAGCAACGGTGCCAGTGGCATTAGATGAAGCTATTCGTGATGGACGTATTCAACGTGGTCAGTTGTTATTGCTTGAAGCCTTTGGTGGCGGCTGGACATGGGGTTCAGCGTTAGTTAAATATTAACCTTCTCTTTATTTTAACCCTCACCCTAGCCCTCTCCCAGAGGGAGAGGGGATTAGAAAAGAGGGGATTAGAAAAGAGGGAACCAGAGATTGAGAGAGAAGAAATAAGCATTTAAAAAAGGAATAAAAGATGAAAAAATTTGCAATGGTTTTCCCCGGTCAAGGTTCGCAAGCTGTCGGTATGTTGGCCGAACTAGCCAGTGAATTTCCGATCGTCGAACAAACGTTTAAACAAGCCTCTGACGTATTAGGTTATGATTTATGGCAGTTGGTGCAACAAGGCCCAAGCGAAGAATTAAATAAAACTTGGCAAACTCAACCCGCCTTATTAGCCGCCTCTGTGGCGATTTATCGTGTTTGGCAACAACAATATCCCGATTTGCAACCTGCGCTGATGGCAGGTCACAGTTTAGGGGAATATTCGGCCCTAGTTTGCTCTGGCGCCATAGATTTTCAAGATGCGATTAAATTAGTGGAATTACGTGGTCGCTTAATGCAACAAGCCGTCCCTGAAGGTACGGGTGCCATGTATGCGATTATTGGATTAGACAATGAAAGCATTATTGTAGCATGCAAACAAGCCGAACAAGGCGAAGTGGTGTCAGCGGTGAATTTCAATTCACCGGGTCAAGTGGTGATTGCGGGTGCCAAAGCGGCGGTGGAACGTGCGGCGGTGGCTTGTAAAGAGGCCGGTGCAAAACGTGCCTTGCCGTTGGCGGTGAGCGTGCCATCTCATTGTGCATTAATGAAACCGGCGGCCGATCAATTAGCGGTGGCGTTAGAAAGCATTGCGATTAAAGCACCGACAACGCCTGTTATTAACAATGTGGATGTGAAAACCGAAAATGAAAGTGCCGACATTCGTACCGCACTTGTGCGCCAACTTTACAGCCCTGTACGTTGGACAGAAAGTGTAGAAAAAATGGCAAAATCAGGCGTAGAAGTGTTAGTGGAAATCGGGCCGAATAAAGTCTTAACAGGTTTAACGGGCCGTATTGTCAAAGAACTGACTGCGACGGCGGTTAATGAGGTGAAATCATTGCAAGCAGTACAAGATGTTTTATTATAGGAATATTGCCCATGAAAAAATATTTGTTTATGTTATTGACTACGCTTTCATACAATGTAATGGCTGATTATGCGTTGGTTTCAGAACATTCTTCTTGGGGAATGAACCCAGTTGTTCAATCTAAAACATTGGAACAATGTCAGCAGAATAAAGCGAATTTTGAAGCGGTTATTCAACAAGATGAACAAAAAAAGAAAAGATATAATTTTCACTGTATAGAATTAGCACAAAGCTCAACTATTTAAATTTATAAGGAAAAATGATGCAAGGTAAAATCGCATTAGTCACGGGCGCAACCCGTGGAATTGGTAAGGCTATCGCCGAAGAATTAGTCAGCCGTGGGGCCTTTGTTATCGGTACCGCCACCTCGGAAAAAGGGGCGGAGAGTATTTCTGCTTATTTGGGCCAACAAGGTAAAGGCTTAGTGTTAAATGTGGCAGATCAAGGTTCTATTGACGCTGTTTTGGCGAAAATCAAAGAAGATCACGGTGATATTGATATTTTAGTCAATAACGCAGGGATTACCCGTGATAACCTGTTAATGCGCATGAAAGAAGATGAATGGTTTGATATTATTCAAACCAACTTAACTTCCGTATTCCATTTATCTAAAGCCATGTTACGTTCAATGATGAAAAAACGTTTTGGGCGCATTATTACCATTGGTTCCGTCGTGGGATCGATGGGTAACCCTGGTCAAGCTAACTATTGTGCGGCCAAAGCGGGATTAATTGGATTTAGTAAAGCATTGGCCAAAGAAGTGGCATCACGTGGTATTACCGTAAATGTTGTGGCACCGGGTTTTATTGCAACAGATATGACAGAGGTGTTAACGGAAGAACAAAAAGCCCAAACCCTTGCAAATGTGCCTGCGGGTCGTTTAGGTGAGGCGAAAGATATTGCCAAAGCGGTGGCGTTTTTGGCGAGTGATGATGCGGGGTATATTACAGGAAATACGTTGCATGTGAATGGTGGGATGTACATGGCGTAGCTTTTTACTTTTCTTTGCTTGTGCAAAGAAAAGTAACAAAAGAAACACACCCCGATTTTGCCTTGTTTCCTGAAAATTTTTTAATTTGTTTAACGGAAAATGGCTGAACTCGCTTCGCTCAGACAGACGCCATTTTCCTACAAATTAAAAAATTTTCAGGCGGCAAAGACGGGGCCCATACTGGTAGGGGCGTATTGCATACGCCCTAAAAAAAGCAGGCTTTTGCCTGCTTTTTCTGTTTTTGGGAATTACATTGAGCCAGTGGCACTGCCTAATCCAATTAGGCCTAATAATAATGGGGAGGTGAATAAGCCGATTATGGTTAAAACCCATGCCAGTATATTTACGCCGATACCGCCAATGTTTTTGTTTTTGATGGCAATAATACTGCCAATGAGCGCAGTGATGGCGGCTAAGGGGACAAAAACCGTGCCTAGAAATAAAATACCTAAAATGGCTAATACGCAACTAATAATACCAGCAATGAGTCCAGTTCCTGTTGCTTTTGGTACATCTGTCATATCTTTCTCCTTTTGTCGTTTAGAATAAGCCTTAATCTTAACCTCGATCTAAAATAAATTCAATTAGATAGATAACCTTGGTGGTCTAATCAGTGATCACATGATTGAAAATAAATACAAAGAAAATTGCAGATTTAGCCTAGCCAAATTGCTTTGTTGATGATAGAATGGGCCCAGTTTGGTCAGGGTTTTTATGGTTTGGCCTGTAATAAAAGACTTGCAAATTTTGTAAAAATCCATAAACTAATCATTCTAACCAGTTAGGTAAACTACAATAGGAAACAAAAATGAGCATTGAAGAACGCGTAAAAAAAATCATTGTTGAACAATTAGGTGTGAAAGAAGAAGAAGCAAAACCAGAAGCTTCATTTATTGAAGATTTAGGTGCAGATTCTTTAGATACCGTTGAATTAGTGATGGCTTTAGAAGAAGAATTTGATATTGAAATTCCTGATGAAGAAGCAGAAAAAATCACCACTGTTCAATCAGCGATTGATTACGTACAAAACAATCAATAATTTCTTTTAGGCGGTTTCGATAACCGCCTAAATTTTTTACCCTCACCCCGACCCTCTCCCAGAGGGAGAGGGGGTTGATTGGGTTACTTCGTTTTCCAGTCCTTTTTAAATTCTTGTAACGATTGCCCCTGTTTTAAAATATGCGGTGTGACAAAAATTACTAATTCTCGTTTTTGATGTTTATCACTTTGCTTGCGGAATAAATGTTTCACTACGGGAATATCACCTAGCAACGGGACTTTATCCACGCCTTTACTGAGCGTGTCTTGAAATACCCCGCCTAACACAATGGTTTCGCCGTCTTTGGCGAACACTTGGGTGTTAATCTCCTGTTTATCAATGGTGACAACTTCGCCCTCGCCAGATTGCACGGCCGCACCGGGGGAATTTTGACTGACGATTAAATCCAATAAAATAGCGTTGTCTTGTGAAATATGCGGAGTGACTTCCAAGCCGAGGACGGCTTCACGAAAATCGACGGTTTGCGATCCGCTTTTTTCATTGGTGGACACATAAGGAATTTCTGTCCCTTGTTTGATGCTGGCCGCTTTTTTATTGGTGGTGAGCAATTTCGGGCTGGCGATAATTTTTACGTTATTCTCTCGTTCTAAGGCAGTGAGTTCTAAATCTAATAATCGCCCGTTAATTTTTGCTACTTGCAAGGCCAGTGATCCTGCGGGGGTGTTGACGGCGCCAAAATTGACGTTTAAATTGTTGGTAACATTGCTGAATCCGTTGGCAGCAAGGCTGCCTGCTACCTTATGCGAATTGGACGTGGGGTCAAATAGTCCCCAACGAACACCGAGTTCTTGTAAACTTTCATCGGTAATCGTCACAATACGAGCCTCAATCGCAATTTGTTCAATGGGTTTATCTAATGTTTTGATAAGTTTCCGAATATTGTTAATGGAATGGGCGTTATCTTTGACAATTAAGACGTTGCTACGATCATCAAAACTCATGCTCCCCTCGCCTGACAATAAGGAACCGCTCCCCGTGGTTAAGGATTTTATAATTTCTGAGGCCTTGGCAAACTGCAGTTTGATAGTGGTTGTTTGTAGCGGGGCGGCAATCGGCATCGCGGGTATTGTGGGTAAATTTTCCATCGCCCGTAGATTGGCTGCCTGAGTTGCTTGTTCTGGAGTGGTTTGATTGAGGTAATAAATACCTTTTTCTTTGCTTAATGAAAGATGTTTGATTTTGGCCACCGCATGAAACAATTCATCTAGCGTGGTGTCTTCAAGCTGTAATGACAAGGTGCCAGTGAGTTCATCATTAATCATTAAGTTGGTATTTTGATCCAACGCAAGTTGTTGTAAGGTGGTCACTAAAGGGGCTTGTTTGAGGCGGATCGAGAATGTGGGATCTTCGTTTTCGGCATAGCTCATACTTGAAAAAATCCCTAAAATTACACCGCACTTTAGGCCAAATTTAATAACAGAAATCCATGTTTGCATTGCTATGTTCCTATAATTTACGTTTAATAATCTCACCAGCTGAACAATCCGCTTTCCAGCTTTGGAATTCGGCATGACTTTTATTGATGGTCAGTAATTGATAGGCTTCTGCGCCAATCAAATCTTGTTCCGTGGCGCTTTCGACTTCACCGGCTTTATTTTGGAGCAGAATTTGTTTTTTCTCCTTGAACAGGAGAATGCCGATCAAGGTGAGTTGCTCAAAGGGGCTGTCTGGCAGAATATCTGCTTGTTTTTCTGGGCATCGTACGGCTTTGCTTTTGGCGACCTGTTGAACAGGGGCTGCCTCTGGCGTGCGTTGTTGTTTATCAAAGGGATCGGCTTTGGCAAAGGCGGTCAGGCCGTAGCAGGTTAAGAGAAGTAGGGCGATTTTTCGATACATAGCTTATTTTCCTATTGCGGGTTTTCTGCTGGTGTGCCTTGGGAGGCAAGGGTTAATTGAAAGATCACATCACTTTCAATGGAAGAGTCCGTCTGATCGGCTTGCTGAATCTGCAGCGACACCACATGTAACCTCGGGTATTGCGCTAAAAGTGCGGTGATAAATTGCTGAAGATCCTGAAAATAACCTTGAATATGCAGGCTTAGTTGCGGTTTTTGATTAAAAATCCATTGTGGGTTTTCAAGCTGTAAAGGGCCAGATAACTGTTGAATGGCTTGATTAATCGGCGCTAACTGATTGGCTAATTCAGGAGTTAATAAATGCTGTTCAAGTTGTTGTTTAACCTGTTGTAATTGCTGTTGTTTTGTCACCATATCTTGTTGTATTTGGCGGTTGGTTTGCTCGCTTTGGTGCAATAAATAATAATGCGAACCGCCTTGAAATAGCGGCCAATATAACATGGTGCCACCCAGCAACAAGAGGCCGCTGAGTTGTTTTAGGGGCGACAGTTTTAACCACTTGCCCCATAAGTTATCGGGGTTATTCAGTATCGTCCAAGGCATGTGCGTGCTCCATATTGACTAATTGTAAGCGAAATTCAAATTGCAGCCGGCCGTCAGTCTGCGGTGAAAATTGCGCCAGTTTTAATTGCTTGATCTGTGGGGATTGTTTAAAAAATTGATGAATTTGTTCAAACTCACTTTGCTGTTGAGCCAGTCCTTGCAGGCGAAATTGTTGGGCGGAAAATTGTAACCCCGTCAGTTCGCCTTGTTGCAAGGGTAACTCCGCAAGCAAATCAAATAAGGCGGTGACAAGATCTGTCGAAATATCCACCGCACTTTGCTTGCCTTGTTGCTGTAAACGTTGTTGAGATTGCACTAATTTTTGCTCCATTTGATGATGTTGCAGCTGGATAGTCTGTTGTTTTTGTTGTAGCTCGGCATATTGCTGTTGATAATGTTGCGCCATTTTATCCAACGCAAATCCGCTGAGAGCGATCAATATCACGCACACACCCAGTCGCCATAGGCCTTGCCGACTGCGTTGTTGATGCTGTTCAAGGCGCCAAGGCAATAAATTGATTGTACTCTCTTGTTTATTGTTCATCTTGTTCATCCATTTGCCAACCTGTCTTCCATAACGCAGCGCCTAAGGGAATCAGGGGAATGTCAGAGGTGACCCGTTGATGTGGCACGGAAAAATGGTAGTCTGGCAGCGTGGAATAGTACAAAATCTTATCAATGGGTTGCTCGTAGCGTTGGGTAAATTGTTGATATAACTCGGTTAAATCTGCTTGCTTGGATTGCGAGAGAATTTGCCATTCCTGCTGAGTTTGACGGAATAACAGGGTGAATTGTGTATCTTGATAAATATATAAACTTTGTGCAGAGGGCGTGCTGTTTAACACATAGCGAAAGGCACGATAAAGGCAGCCCGTCATGGTATCAAGTACTTTTATTTTTAAGGGCAGAAAGTGGGTTAATAAACCTTGTGCCACCTCTCTTTTTACTGCAAATATATCCAAGCGTAGCCCTTGTTTTAATGGTGTTGTGACATAATCAAACCAAAGCTCATCAAGCGGAATTGGCAATTCCTTTTCTATGGTGTAACGGCATTGCTGTTTGCATTCACTTTCTGCTAACTGTTCCTGTAACAATAAATTTTTATACCACACTTGATGGGGCAAGCAGGGGGTGACCCAATCAATTGACAAAGGCCGTGGGGTGGTCATGTGTGCAGGCAGTTGTTCGTATAAAGTGGTGCGAATATCGGTGATGGCAAGATGTGTGACACGACAAAAGTGCGGTGTTTTTTTGGCGTTTTTCTCGTCCGTAAACCAAACCAGCTCATAATGATGTTTGGTTATCCAGATGCCAACTTGTAGGCTGTTGTGTTTTTTGATGAATTTTCCCATTTGTTGTCCTTTTCTGTTGATTTTTACTTTCGTTTAAGGGTGTTAATCTTTATACTATTCACATGAAGTATGAACGAGAAATCAAATTCACGCATTAATTAAGAGTAAATTTTGGAATGAAGATCACAAAATTAATATTAAGCACCTTACTCACCCTGATCATTTTGGGCTGTGTGTTGGTGGGATTAGGCTATATGCACATCAAATCACAACTTCCTGACGTGGAAAGTTTGAAAACCGTGGAACTGCAACAGCCTATGCAAATTTATACCGCTGATGGAAAACTGATTGGCGAAGTGGGGGAACAGCGCCGTATTCCAGTGAAATTAGCCGAGGTGCCGAAACAGTTGATTAATGCCTTGATTGCCACCGAAGACAGCCGTTTTTATGAACATCATGGCGTGGATCCGGTGGGGATTGCTCGGGCGGTGTCGGTGGCGATCAGCAATGGTGGCGCCTCACAAGGGGCGAGTACGATTACCCAACAGTTGGCGCGTAATTTCTTTTTAACCCCTGAAAAAACCTTAATGCGCAAGGCCAAAGAGGCGGTATTGGCCATTGAAATTGAAAATACCTTAAGCAAAGACGAAATTCTAGAACTCTATTTAAATAAAATTTATTTGGGCTACCGTTCTTATGGCGTGGCGGCGGCGGCTAAAACCTATTTTGGTAAAAATTTAAATGAATTGTCGTTGTCTGAAATCGCCGTCATTGCTGGCTTGCCAAAAGCACCGTCCACCATGAATCCATTGTATTCCTTAAAACGGGCAACGGAGCGCCGAAATGTGGTGTTAGGTCGGATGCTTGAAACCCAATTTATTAGCCAAGAAGAGTACAAGCAAGCGGTGAATGAGCCCGTGGTAGCCTCTTATCATGGCGCCCAGTTAGATTTCCGTGCCGATTATGTGACGGAAATGGTGCGCCAAGAAATGGTGAAACGTTATGGCGAAGACGTGTCCTATAATCGGGGTTATAAAGTGTACACCACGGTGTTGTCGCAAGATCAATATCAAGCCCAGAAAGCGTTGCGTAAGAATGTGATAGATTACGACCGACGCCATGGTTATCGTGGTGCAGCGACATGGTGGACACCGAGCGAAAAAGCGTGGGAGCCAGAGAAAATTATTGATGAATTGCGTAAATTACCTAATTCAGACCCTTTTGTGCCAGCGGTGGTGTTGGCCACAGGCAAGGCCAGTGCGCAATTATTGTTGAGTTCTGGTAATAATGTGACGATGTCCAATGCGGCGATGAAATGGGCGGGCAGTAAATTGCCGAAAACAGGTCAGCAAATTTGGGTGTATCAGCAGGAAAACGGCGATTGGGTATTGGGGCAAATTCCCGACGTGAACTCCGCCTTAGTGGCATTAAACAGTGATAATGGAGCGATTGAAGCCATTGTGGGGGGCTTTAGTTTTGAACAAAGTAAATTTAACCGAGCCACGCAATCCTTGGTGCAAGTGGGATCGACGATTAAACCCTTTATTTACGCTGCGGGGTTAGAAAAAGGCTTGACCCTGTCGAGTGTGTTGCAAGATACGCCTATTGTGATTAAAAAACCGGGGCAAAAAGAATGGCGGCCTAAAAATTCGCCGAATAATTATGCTGGCCCTGTGCGTTTGCGAGTGGGCTTGGGGCAATCTAAAAATATGATTGCGATTCGTACCATTCAAATGGCGGGCGTACCGTTTACGGCGGAATTTTTGCAACGTTTTGGTTTTAAACGAGAACAATATTTTGCTAGCGAATCCTTGGCACTTGGTGCCGCCTCTTTTACCCCGTTAGAAATGGCCAGAGCCTATGCGGTGTTTGATAATGGGGGTTTTTTAATTGACCCTTATTTGGTGGAAAAAGTGTTGGATAACACAGGCAAAGAAATTTTTGTGGCTAACCCAAAAATAGCTTGTTTACGCTGTGATGATATTCCCGTAATTTATGGCACCACCAATGAAAAAATTGACGGTTTCCAAGAAAATACCTCCGCCCTTGAAAAGGGACAGCAAGTACAGAATAATGAAGTCAATGTGGAGCCGGATAACACCGATGTGGCGGAAGACGATAACCCAGAATTAGCCGGTAAAAACGGTCAATTAAAGGACGGTGAAATCAGTTTAATGGCCGACAACTCGCAAAATTCAGCCACGCAATATGCCCCTCGGGTGATCAGTGGGGAAATCGCTTTCTTGATTCGCAGTGCGTTAAATACGGCGATTTTTGGCGAGAAAGGGTTAGGTTGGAAAGGCACCAGCTGGCGTATGGCCAATGAGATCAAACGTACGGATATTGGTGGCAAAACGGGGACAACCAATAATTCCAAAGTCGCATGGTATGCGGGGTTTGGGGCGAATATTACCACCACCGTCTATATTGGTTTTGATGACAATAAGCGCAATCTTGGACGGGGTGAAACGGGGGCGGCCAGTGCTATGCCAGCGTGGATCACCTATATGAAAACGAGTTTACAAGATCTGCCTGAAAGAGAGAACCTGTTACCGGCCAATATTGTTGAAAAGCAAATTGATATTGCCTCTGGCCTGCTTTCTGCCAGTGGTGGTCGGGTAGAATATTTCATTAAGGGAACGGAACCGAAACGTGCCTATGTGCAAGAAAAAGGCTATTACGTGCCACAGGGCTTGATGGAACGGTTTGAGCCAAAACCGAGCGGCGACAGTCATTTACCGCCGGTTAATCCATCAGGTGCGCCACAAGAATTGTTTTAATTGAGAGGCAAGTGCGGTGTAAAAAAGATCATTTTTACACCGCACTTTTTTATTTTGCAATGAGCGATAACCACAATGCCGAAATGGGCATCGCAAGAAACAACGCTGGCAGCATATTGGCGACAGAAAAGGGTTTAATATTGCAAATGCGTAAACCCGTAGCAATCATAATGGCACCACCGACACCGCCAAAATCTGCTTTCATTTCAGGGGTAATTAGCGGCAGAATAATAATGGCTAAATAGGCCAGAATGAATTGCAAGCTCATTTGTGGTAGACAGATTGTACACACGGAAAGACCTAAGGTGGTGGCGAAGATAATGGCGGTGAAAAAATCCAGTGAAGATTTGATAATCAAAATACTGCTATCGCCTACTAAGCCCTCGTGCATGGCACCAAAAATACCCGTGCCACTGAAACTAAATAGCACCATTAAGCCGACAAATTTTTGTAAAAATTCTTCTTGAGAGAGGCCATTTCTTTGTTGTGGAAAGAAACGCTCAACGCCTTTTTTCGCTTGGTTAGAAAGACGATTTATCCAATGTTCAATAGAGAGAATCTCGCCCACAATGGTTCCGATCAACAGGGCAAAGACCATGGCCGGCATACTGGCGACTCGAGAAAGCATGACCACGCCCATCGCCACGGAACAGAGGCCAAAGAGCAAGGTTAAGTTATTGCGTAAACGCTCGGGAATTTTGCCTCCTAAATAGGCACCAAGCAAACCACCAAGCACAATACAGGCACCGTTAATATAAGGGCCGAGAATCATTATCTTTCTCCTAAAAATCAAAGATCGGCAAGAAAAAAGCGGTTAAATTTAACCGCACTTTGTTCAGGTTGAGGGCGTGTTTATTTGCGCAAGCCTTAATGAAATAAACGGCGTTGATGTTTCACTCGTCCACCAAAGCATTGGCTTAATAAAATGAATGCGAAAAGCAAACTGTATACCGCAAAAATAAACACTAACCATTGCACCATGGTAAAATTTAAAAAGGTCCAACTGATTTCACTGCATAACCCTGTGGGATGAAAAACGGCAGGCAACCACTTATCTAAGGGCAGTGTTGAGGGAAAATCCACGTTGACGGGGCATTGATCCCACGGATTAGGATTCAGTTGATAGCCTACATGTTTAATGGATAGCAATAACCCTTTTATGGCCCCCCATAATCCTAAAGCGAGGGCCAATAAACGGATAATCATAAAACGAGGGGCAAGCAAGCCAAGCAAGCCAGAAAACAGCACACCGAATAGCGCTACTCGTTCATAAATACACATCACGCACGGCTTTAATCCCATGCCATACTGAAAATAAAGTGCGGTCAATTCTAAGCACAAAGCAGAAATAAGGCATAATAACCAGATTGTTCGTTGGCTTGACAGCACTTTAATTTTATTCAGCATGCTTGTTCCTTTCTTAACAAATTAATGACCAATCATTGATTCCAATGGAATATGTGGACTACCGATTAAGCCGATATTCATTAACCATTGTGTGACACCAGGTAAAATATATTCGACCGACACTAAACCGACCAAGGTTAATACCAAGGTGTAAGGCAACGCCATATACACCATTCTGCCATAGGATAAACGAATTAATGGCGCAAGTGAAGAGGTGAGCAAGAATAAGAACGCCGCTTGTCCGTTTGGTGTGGCAACGGATGGCAAGTTAGTCCCCGTATTAATCGCTACCGCAAGCAATTCAAATTGTTGTGCGGAAATAGAATTTTCCATTAAGGCTTGTTTGGCCTCATTAATGTAAACTGTGGCCACAAATACGTTATCAGAAATGGCCGATAACAAGCCATTAAACACGTAGAACAGCAAGAGTTGGACATTTTCTGCGGCATTAAGGACAAAGTGAATTAATGGCGCAAATAAGTGTTGGTCGATAATCACCGCGACAACGGAGAAAAAGACCACTAATAACGCCGTAAATGGCAAGGATTCTTGGAACGAACGGCCGATTTCATGTTCGCTTGTCACGCCACAATAGGCCGTGGTTAAAATAATCACGCTTAACCCAATCAAACCCACTGAGGCTAAATGGAACGCTAATCCGATAATCAACCAGACGCCCACAAAAACCTGTACCCATAATTTGACTTTATCTTGTGAAGTCATTTTCATTTCTTGGTTATGGTCAAATTTGGCTAACACCGACCACACTTTACGGGGTAATTTTGTACCGTAGCCAAATAAACGGAATTTTTCAACCAACACACAAGTTAAAAGCCCACAGATTAATACCGGTATTGTCACCGGCCCCATGCGTAAGAAAAATTCCACAAAGTGCCAACCCGATTGTTCGGCGATGATCAAGTTTTGCGGTTCTCCCACCATCGTCATCACGCCCCCCAAGGCGGTGCCCACGGCGGCGTGCATTAATAAACTGCGTAAGAATGCGCGAAAATCCTCTAGCGTGCGTTGATGATGATTAATTTTATCATCATTGGTAATATCGGTGGAATCTTCAAAAGAGCCACCGGACGCCACTTTGTGATACACGCCGTAGAATCCCATGCCCACACTGATAATCACCGCAATCACGGTTAACGCATCTAAAAATGCAGAAAGAAAAGCGGCACTTAAGCAAAAAGCAATAGACAAGACAATTTTAGAATGAATACGCAGCAATAATTTGGTGAACACATAAAGCAACAGCTGTTTCATAAAATAAATACCGGCCACCATAAACATCAAGAGCAAGATGACCTCAAAGTTGGCCATGATTTCTGCTTTTACGTGTTCTGTGCTAGTCATGCCGATGGTAATCGCCTCAATGGCTAACATGCCGCCGGGTTGGAGTGGATAACATTTTAATGCCATAGCGAGGGTGAAAATAAACTCGACCACCAATAACCATCCAGCAACAAACGGATTGATCCAAAAAATAACAGGGTTAATCAATAAAAATGCCACAATCGTGACTTTATACCAATTGGGACTTTTGCCCAAAAAGTTATTCATAAATGCTTGAACATACGTCATATAAATACACCCTTTAAAAATATGCTTTGCATATTTATTATTTTAAACTGATAATAGGCTACTATTCTTACCTGTAAATGAAAAAATTGCTAGTATCTTTGCTCTTTTTGAGTATTTTTTTGATCTATATTAAACAAAGTAGCTAAATATGACGAATCGACAACCATTATTAAAAGCACAAAGCCCTGCGGCCTTAGCCGAAGAATATATTGTGCAAAGTATTTGGAATCAGCATTTTCCTGCTGGCACCGACTTGCCTGCAGAACGTGAATTGGCGGATAAAATCGGTGTGACTCGCACCACCTTACGTGAAGTGCTACAACGTTTGGCGCGTGAGGGGTGGTTGAGTATTCAACATGGTAAACCGACCCATGTGAACAATATTTGGGAAACCGGCGGACCGAATATTATCAGTAAAATTATTCAGCTTGATCGTGGCATTATGCCAACCATTATTGCTAATGTGGTGTCACTGCGTACCAAAATGGCGGAATATTATATTCCTGAGGCGGTTCGTCTGAATCCAGAGGAATCCTTAAAATTATTTGAGAATTTAACCGCACTTTCTGACGACGCACAGGCTTATGCAAAATTTGATTATTATTTATTCCGTCAATTTACCTTTATTGCCAATAAACCGGTGTATGGCTTGATTTTAAATAGCTTTAAGCAAATGTACCATCAGGTAGCCCATTTATTTTTTGTGAATCCCACGTCACGTCAAATTGCCTTGGCCTTTTATCAAGCCTTGCAACAGGCTTGTGAAATGAAAGATAGCGAGCAAGTGGCCGCTTGTATGGCGTTACACCGTGAACGCAGTACCGCCATTTGGGGGGATATTTTGAAACATTTACCTGAAGATTTTGGGTTATAATGTAAAGTAGCATGAAAGATAACGCACTGATTGATTTATTTTTAAATGAACTCTGGTTAGAAAAGGGCTTGTCAGATAATACGATTCAGTCTTATCGCCTTGATCTCACCGCACTGTCTGACTGGTCAGCCAAGCAAACCCTGAGCCTGATCGAAGTGGATGCGGTGCATTTACAACAATTTCTCGGTGAACGTGTCGACAAAGGCTATAAGGCTACTAGCACGGCACGCTTGCTCAGTGCCATGCGCAAATTATTTCAATATTTGTATCGGGAACAATACCGCCAAGATGACCCCAGTGCGGTGTTAAGTTCGCCAAAATTACCCAGTCGCCTACCGAAATATTTAAGCGAAGAACAAGTGGGCGATTTACTTGATTGCCCTTGTACTGATGAACCGCTCGAATTACGGGATAAAGCCATGTTGGAGCTGTTATATGCCACGGGGCTGCGGGTGACGGAATTGGTGTCCTTAACCATGGACAGTATCAGTTTGCAACAAGGCGTGGTGCGTGTGATTGGTAAAGGCAATAAAGAGCGCATTGTGCCCATGGGCGAGGAGGCGGCTTATTGGGTCAATCAGTTTGTGTTATATGGGCGTCCGATGTTGCTGAATGGGCAAAGTTCAGATGTGGTGTTTCCAAGTAAACGAGCCGTACAAATGACAAGGCAGACCTTTTGGCACCGCATTAAACATTATGCGATTTTAGCGGAAATTAATACCGAAAGCCTGTCGCCGCACGTATTACGCCATGCCTTTGCCACCCATTTAGTTAATCATGGGGCGGATTTGCGAGTGGTGCAAATGTTGCTTGGGCATAGCGATTTATCCACCACGCAAATTTACACCCATGTGGCAAAAGAACGCTTAAAACGCTTGCATGAGAAATTTCATCCAAGGGGATAAGTGATATTTGGTGGAAGAATCAAAATAAATTGCGATTTAAGGTTGAAAACATAGGGCATTTATTGAGATAATTCCGCCGTTTTGGTGATCCTTTTTTTATCGTTGAGAAATTTTTACGATATTGGGTCAATTTTTTACTTTAATAATAATGAAAAGATAATAACAATGGCAGAAAAACGTAATATTTTTTTAGTTGGACCTATGGGGGCGGGCAAAAGCACGATTGGTCGCCAGTTGGCCCAACAACTAAGCATGGAATTTGTTGATTCCGATAATGAAATTGAATCTCGGGCAGGGGCCGATATTGGCTGGATTTTTGATATTGAGGGCGAGGCGGGTTTTCGCAAGCGTGAAGAACGTATTATTAGCGAGCTCACTCAGCGTCAAGGGATCGTGCTGTCGACGGGCGGTGGCGCAGTGTTGTCAAAAGATACCCGAAATCATTTATCCGCACGGGGTATCGTGATTTACTTAAAAACCACCGTGGATAAACAATACGAACGTACTCAACGTGATAAAAAACGCCCACTCTTGCAAGGGGTAGATGATGTGCGTCAAGTGTTGGAAGATTTAGCCAAAGTGCGTAATCCGTTATATGAAGAAATTGCGGATATCGTGTTACCCACAGATGAACAAAGTGCGAAATTAATGGCCAATCAGATTATTGATTTGATTGATAATTTTCAAAATTAATCTCTCCCTGAATTAAGGTTAAAAGGTGCAATATGTTAACTGTCAATGTTGAATTAAAAGAACGCCGTTATCCTATTTACATTGGCGAAAACTTACTCAAAGATCCCGCTGTTTATCCCTTGAAATCGGGCGATAAAGTGATGATTGTGAGTAATGAAACCGTTGCACCCTTGTATTTAGCCACGGTCACGCAAACCCTTGAAAAAATCGGTTGCCAAGTGAGCCATGTGTTATTGCCTGATGGCGAAAAGTACAAAACCTTGCCATCTTTAGACTTAATTTTCACCGCACTTTTAAAAGAAAATCACGGCCGAGATACCACGCTGATCGCCTTGGGTGGCGGTGTGATTGGTGACGTGGCGGGCTATGCAGCAGCGAGCTATCAACGTGGCATTAAATTTATTCAAATCCCGACGACGTTATTGGCGCAAGTGGATTCCTCCGTGGGCGGCAAAACGGCCGTTAATCACCCGTTAGGCAAAAACATGATCGGGGCGTTTTATCAACCCATCACCGTGATTGTAGACACCTTGACGCTGAACAGCTTACCGAAACGAGAAGTCAATGCAGGCTTGGCGGAAGTGATTAAATACGGCGCCATTTTAGATTTACCGTTTTTTGATTGGTTAGAACAGCATATTGATCAGCTCGTGGCCTTAAAACAAGCAGAATTGCAATATTGTATCGCTCGCTGTTGCCAAATTAAAGCAGACGTGGTGGCTCGTGATGAAACCGAAAAAGGCGACCGTGCCTTATTAAATTTAGGGCATACCTTTGGTCATGCCATTGAAACCCATTTAGGTTATGGCAACTGGTTACATGGTGAGGCCGTAGCAGTTGGCATGATGATGGCAGCGGCGTTATCGGAACAAATCGGCAATATCCGCCAAGCAGACGTTGGGCGTTTAGAGAAATTATTAGCCCGAGCCAATTTGCCAACGGTCAGTCCCGATACCATGCAGCCTGAGGATTATTTGCCGCACATGATGCGTGATAAAAAAGTGTTAGCGGGTAAATTGCGTTTGGTGTTGTTACGCCATTTAGGGCAAGCCTATGTCACAAGCGACATTGACAAAGCCTTGGTGTTATCCGCCATTATGGCTTGTACGCAAACTGATTAGTTGCTTTTTATCTCATGGCAAAACAGGCGAAAAAATCCGTAAAAAAACACCGCGCTTTTTTAAAATGGGCGGGGGGCAAATTTCGCTTAACGGATGATATTAATCGCCTGTTGCCAAAACAGAAACAATGCCTTGTTGAACCCTTTGTGGGCGCTGGCTCGGTTTTTTTAAATAGCCAGTTTGAACGCTATATTTTAGCGGATATCAATCCCGATCTGATAAACCTATTTAATACCATAAAAGCCGATGTGGAAAATTATATCAAGACGTTGAAACCGATTTTCTTCCACCCCGAGGCCAATTCAGCGAGTTATTATTACGCCCGTCGTGAAGAATTTAACCGTTCCACGGATCCTTTTATCCGTTCAGTGTTATTTGTGTACCTAAACCGTTTTGGCTTTAACGGATTATGCCGTTACAACGCCAACAATGAATTTAATGTGCCTTTTGGTGCCTATAAAAACCATTATTTCCCTGAACAAGAAATGCGTTATTTTGCCGAAAAAGCGCAAAGTGCGGTGTTTATTTGTGGCGATTTTCAGCAAACCTTTGCCATGGCAGATGAACATTCGGTGATCTATTGCGATCCGCCTTATGCGCCTTTAACGCAAAGTAGCAACTTCACGCAATATTCCGGTCATGATTTCGGTTTATTACACCAACAGGCGTTGGCGGAACTGGCGAAACAAACCCAATTAGAGCGGAATATTCCGGTGTTGATTTCCAACCACGACACGAAATTTACTCGCCAGATTTACAAAGGCGCCAGATTTCGCAAAATTCGAGTACAGCGTTCCATCAGCCAACATGGCGCTCGCCGCATTAAGGTCGGGGAATTAATTGCCGTGTTTAAAGTGAAATAAATATTACAAAATGCGACTATTTTTGCAATATAAAATAAATTTGTAATATATATTTCCTCTTTTATGGAAATTTGCTAAACTTTTCACCACTGAGTTGACATGTGAGGAAAGTTTTATGCTACATTCTCAAGCCCAAGCCCCTTATTTACAACCAACAACAGCCATTCCAATGTTGTTATGTGATTTTTATAAAGTCTCTCACCGAGAACAATATCCTGAGCATGCCGAAATTATTTACAGCACGTTCACCCCTCGCAGCAATCACTTAGCGCCCCATTTGGATCGAGCGGTTTCCTTTGGTTTTCAAGCCTTTATTATTAAATATTTACTGAACTATTTTAATCTGAACTTTTTTGCTCGCCCAAAACAGCAAGTCGTCAAGGAATATGTGGCGTTTATTCAGCGCACGTTAGGTATGGACACTACGGGCGAACATATTGCACAATTACATGATTTAGGCTATTTACCGCTCCGCATTAAAGCCATTCCAGAGGGGCAATCGGTGGCCATGCGGGTGCCAATGATGACCATTGAAAATACCCATAAAGATTTTTTCTGGCTGACCAATTATGTGGAAACCTTAATTAATGTGTCTCTATGGCAACCGATTACCTCCGCCTCCATTGCCCGAGTATATCGCCGAACCCTGTTGCAATATGCCGAACAAACCTGTGATAACCACGATCATATTAATTTTCAATCGCACGATTTTTCTATGCGAGGCATGAGTTCCTTAGAAAGTGCAGAAACCTCGGGCGCAGGGCATTTAACCGCCTTTTTAGGCACCGATACCATTCCGGCCATTTCTTATGTGGATTATTACTACGGCAGCCAGAATTTAGTCGGTACCTCAATTCCCGCCAGTGAACATTCCGTTATGAGTTCTCACGGTGTAGATGAATTGCCGACTTTTCGTTATCTTATGCAGAAATTCCCGAATAATATGATTTCAATCGTGGCAGATACCACGGATTTTTGGCATAACATTGCCGTCAATTTACCGATTTTAAAAGCGGAAATTATGGCTCGCCCTGAACATGCCCGTGTCGTTATTCGCCCTGACAGTGGCGAGGCCATGGCGATTTTGTGTGGCAATGCGCAAGCTGAAACTGAGGTAGAATGCAAAGGCTTAGTGGAAAGTTTATGGGATATTTTTGGTGGCACGGTCAATCGTAAAGGCTATAAGGTGTTAGATCCGCATATCGGCGTTATTTATGGTGACGGCGTAAACTTTGAGAAAATGGTGAATATTCTCAAGGGATTACAAGAAAAAGGGTTTGCCTCCAGTAATATCGTGTTTGGTGTCGGCTCCCGTACCTACCAAAGCAATACAAGAGATACCCTCGGTTTTGCGGTCAAAGCCACCTCGATTACGATCAACGGGGTCGAGAAAGCGATTTTCAAAGCCCCGAAAACAGACAGCGGGTTGAAAAAATCCCAAAAGGGACGAGTTAAAGTGGTGGATTTAGATCATTACATTGACGGCTTAACCGCTGACACGGATTTCAGTGACGATAAATTACAGCTTATTTTTGAGAATGGGCAATTATACAATCGCACGGATTTTGATCAGATTCGTCAGTATACTATGTTTGATGTTTAGCGCTAAACGTTATGCAAAGGAAAAGTGCGGTGAAAATAATCTGATTTTAAACACCGCACTTTTAGTTTCCTTGCCCCAATGCTGGATTAATCCTAAACGTCAATTTCGTTATATGGGGCATGTCTTGCTGAATCATACTCAACAACGTCTGTTGATGAAATAACAAACTTTGTCGCACCATGGCATTGGCCACTTCAATATTTAGGCTATTTTCGCTGAAATTGGCAAGGCGATAGAAACCTTTAAATTGAGCCGGAAAAATCTTCCCTAATTTCTCATTTAATTCATGAATTAATAAGCCTTTTTTCATGATCTTCGCCAGCTCTGATCTGGCTAACAGATCCTTGATATTGACGGCTTTTTCATAACGTTTTTGTTTCATCGCTTGTTTTCTCATCAATCGTCCCAATATTTAACGACATTCTAACGGATTTTCGGTATAATTCGATCACTTTTTCTGAGATAACTAAAAATAATGACATTAACAAAAGGTAAGCACAATTTTTGGTCGCAATTACTCGTCAGTATGATTGCGATCTTTGCCTTGCCTGATGTTCAGGTGGTGGAGCGTTCAGCGGACTATCCGCCCGCCTATCAAAATCAATCCATGCAACAACAGGTATTGCGTGCGATTTATCAGATTCAGCAAGAGATTCAGCCGGCTAATTATCCGCCTGCCCATGGGGTGATGGCGATAAAACAGGCGGAATTTCAACCGCACTTTGTGGCCACTATTTTGGCCGAACATGCGCCGATTCGAGGCAGTCCGTTAGCATAATATTGCGTTATTCTTATTTTCCTGTTTTCGTGTTTGACGAAAACGCCATCTATTTTTATAAAGAGAAACAGTATTATGTTAACAACCATTGCCACTAAAATTTTTGGTAGTCGTAACGACCGTGTATTACGTCGTTTAAATAAACAAGTTAAAAAAATCAATGCCCTTGAACCCACCTTTGAGGCCTTAACTGATGATGAACTGCGGTCAAAAACCGCTGAATTTCGTCAACGTTTGAGCCAAGGCGAAACCCTTGAACAACTTTTACCCGAGGCTTTTGCCACGGTGCGTGAGGCCAGTAAACGGACCTTAGGCATGCGTCCTTTTGATGTGCAATTAGTGGGTGGCATGGTGCTGACCAACCGCAATATTGCCGAAATGCGTACCGGTGAGGGGAAAACCTTAACCGCCACCTTGCCTTGTTATCTCAATGCCTTGACCGGTAAAGGCGTGCATGTGGTGACAGTCAATGATTACTTGGCTCGCCGTGATGCGGAAACTAACCGCCCATTATTTGAATTTTTAGGCATGACCGTTGCCGTCAACGTACCGGGCTTGCCACCCGAAGTGAAACGTGAGGCTTATCAAGCGGACATCACCTATGCCACCAACAGTGAATTAGGCTTTGACTATTTACGGGATAATTTAGCCCATTCCGCCGCAGAACGCTTTCAACGTCCGTTGCATTACGCCTTAGTGGATGAAGTGGATTCCATTTTAATTGATGAGGCACGTACCCCGTTAATTATTTCAGGGCCCGCCGAGGACAGTTCAGAATTATATATCGCTATCAATAAGTTAGCCCCGATTTTAATTGAGCAAGAAAAAGAGGACAGTGAGGATTTCCAAGGCGAGGGCGATTACTCCTTAGATTTAAAACACAAGCAAGTGAATATGACCGAGCGAGGTCAAGAAAAATGCGAACAATGGCTGATTGAACAAGGCTTGATGGGCGAAAATGAAAGTCTGTATTCGCCACAACGTTTGGGGTTGGTTCATCATATTAACGCCGCTTTGCGAGCCCATACCTTATTCCAAAAAGACGTGGATTATGTGGTAAAAGATGGCGAAATCGTGATCGTAGATGAACACACGGGGCGCACCATGGCGGGGCGCCGTTGGTCAGATGGTTTACATCAAGCCATTGAGGCCAAAGAAGGCGTGAAAATTCAAGGGGAAAACCAAACTGTCGCCTCCATTACCTATCAAAACTATTTCCGTTTATACGAAAAATTAGCCGGTATGACGGGGACAGCGGACACCGAGGCCTTTGAATTTCAACAAATTTATGGCTTAGAAACCGTGGTGATCCCAACCAACCGCCCAATGATCCGTGATGACCGAACAGACGTCATGTTTGAAACCGAGCAATATAAATTTGATGCGATTATTGAAGATATTAAAGACTGCGTGGCTCGCAATCAACCTGTTTTGGTGGGAACCGTATCCATTGAAAAATCTGAATTGTTATCCAATGCCTTAACCAAAGCAGGCATTAAACACAGCGTATTAAACGCTAAATTCCACGCTCAAGAAGCGGAAATTGTCGCCAACGCAGGTGCTCCAGGAACTGTCACCATTGCCACCAATATGGCAGGCCGTGGTACAGATATTGTGTTAGGCGGTAACTGGAAAGCGGAAATTGACAAGCTAGATAACCCAACGCCAGAACAAATTGAGGCGATTAAATCTGCATGGCAAGCGCGTCATGATATCGTGATGCAAGCGGGCGGGTTACATATTATCGGTACCGAGCGCCATGAATCACGCCGTATTGACAACCAGTTGCGTGGTCGTTCTGGCCGTCAAGGCGACCCCGGTTCCTCTCGTTTTTATCTTTCTTTAGATGATGCGTTAATGCGTATTTACTTAAACGAAAGCAAGCTGAACATGATGCGCAAAGCCTTTAGCACCGCAGGCGAGGCCATGGAATCTAAATTGTTGGCCAAAGTGATTGCCTCGGCGCAAGCCAAAGTAGAGGCGCATAACTTTGATGGTCGTAAAAACCTATTGCAATATGATGATGTGGCCAACGATCAACGTCATGCGATTTATGCACAACGCAATGAATTATTGGATAACGGCGACGTGTCTGAGGCCATTGCGGCCATTCGTACCGATGTGTTTAATACGGTAATTGATGAATATGTGCCGCCACAATCTTTGGAAGAACAATGGGATATCCCGAGTTTAGAAACCCGTTTACGTCAAGATTTCGCTTTAGACTTACCGATTCAACATTGGTTAGAGGAAGATAATCAATTTAACGAAGATACCTTACGTGAAAGAGTGGTCGAGGCCGCCATCAGTGAATACCAACGCAAAGAAGACATGGTCGGTGAAGAAACCATGCGTAACTTTGAAAAAGGCATTATGTTACAAACCCTTGACGAACTTTGGAAAGAACATTTAGCCGCCATGGATCGCTTACGCCAAGGCATTCACTTACGTAGCTATGCGCAAAAAGATCCAAAACAAGAGTACAAAAAAGAATCCTTTGCGATGTTTACGGACATGCTCGAGGCGTTAAAATTCAATGTGGTGAGAACCCTCAGCCGAGTGCAAGTGCGTTCTGCGGAAGAAGTGGAACAAGCGCAACAACAGCAACAACAAGCTGCCGAACAGCAAGCCCAAGCCAGAGAATACAACGGTGCCACGGAAGAAGTGTATGAACAAGTGGCCATGGCGGAAAGCGAACGCAAAATCGGTCGTAATGAACCTTGCCCTTGTGGTTCGGGCAAGAAATATAAGCATTGCCATGGCAATCGAGCGACTCAGGTTTAATCAAGCAGAGTGCGGTGAAAACTGCACTCTTTTTTATAGGAACATCATGCGATGAAGAAAAAATCGGTACAGGTTGCTGCGGGTATTATCCGCAATGAATTTGGCCAAATTTATCTCACACAGCGCCTTGAGGGGCAAGATTTTGCGCAATCTTTGGAATTTCCGGGGGGCAAAGTGGATAAAGGTGAAACGCCAGAACAAGCCTTAAAACGTGAAATTGAAGAAGAAATCGGTTTGCATGTGTTAAGTGCGGTACTTTTTGAGCAATTTTTATTTGAATACCCGACTAAAATTATTCATTTCTATTTTTATTTAGTAGAAGAATGGGTCGGCGAACCCTTTGGCCGTGAGGGACAAGAGGGATTTTGGTTGGCGCAAAGTGAGCTAGATGCGGGATTGTTTCCGCCGGCCAATGCGAAATTGATTGCTCGTTTAAAAGCAGAATCAGTACAATAGGCGAAAAAATAAAGCGGTTTTGTGCCTAAAATCAGGCACAGTTTTTCATTACGTTATAATAAATATGTCACATATGTTAAATCAACAACTTTCTCAACTTATAGCGGACGAACTACATGTTCGCCCAGCCCAAATTTTGGCCGCCATTCAACTTTTAGATGACGGCAACACGATTCCTTTTATTGCTCGTTATCGTAAAGAAATGACTGGTGGTTTAGACGACACCCAATTACGTCATTTTGAAACCCGTTTGATCTATTTGCGTGAATTGGAAGAACGCCGTCAAACCATTTTGAAATCTATTGACGAACAAGGTAAACTCACTGACGAGCTACAACAAAAAATTCTGCAAACCCAGAGCAAGACTGAATTGGAAGATCTTTATCTTCCGTATAAACCCAAACGTCGCACCAAAGGCCAAATTGCCATTGAGGCGGGACTTGAGCCATTGGCAGAGTTATTATGGACAGAACCGAATCATGATCCTGAAAGTACGGCGAGCCAGTTTGTGAATGCGGAGAAAGGCATTACTGACAGCAAAGCCGCATTAGATGGCGCAAAATATATTTTAATGGAACGTTTTGCCGAAGATGCCGCACTGTTGGCGAAAATTCGTCAGTATTTACAGCAAAGTGCAGTGTTAATTTCCAAGGTTTTTGAGGGAAAAGAAAGCGAGGGCGCCAAATTCCAAGATTATTTTGATCATCAAGAGCCGCTGAAAAATGTGCCATCACATCGAGCATTGGCTATGTTGCGTGGCCGTAATGAGGGGATTTTGCAACTCAGTTTAAATGCCGATCCTGATGCCGAGGAGGGCAGTCGTTCAAGCTATTGTGAGGAAATTATCCGTGAGCATTTAGGCGTGCGTTTCAATGCACAACCCGCCGACAAATGGCGTGAGCAAGTGATTGCATGGACGTGGAAAATCAAGGTGGCGTTACATTTAGAAACCGAATTAATGGGCGCCTTGCGTGAAAAAGCGGAGGACGAGGCCATTGATGTTTTTGCCCGAAATTTAACCGCACTTTTAATGGCGGCGCCGGCGGGAGCGAAAAATACCATGGGTTTAGACCCCGGTTTACGTACGGGTGTGAAAGTGGCCGTGGTGGATAACACAGGTAAATTGTTAGATACGGAGACAATTTATCCACATACCGGTCAAATGGATAACGCATTAGTGACCTTGTTTAAATTAATCAAAACCCATCATGTAGAATTGATTGCCATTGGTAACGGTACCGCCTCACGGGAAACGGAACGTTTTGCCAAGGAAGTGATTAAACAAGTGCCACAAGCACCACAAATTGTGGTGGTGAGCGAGGCGGGGGCATCGGTGTATTCGGCCTCGGAGCTGGCGGCACAAGAGTTTCCGCAATTAGATGTGTCCTTGCGTGGGGCGGTGTCTATTGCTCGTCGTTTGCAGGATCCCTTGGCGGAACTCGTGAAAATTGAACCGAAAGCCATTGGGGTGGGACAGTATCAGCATGATGTGAACCAAGCGCAATTAGCACGCAAATTGGATGCGGTGGTGGAAGATTGTGTAAATGCGGTGGGCGTGGATTTAAACACAGCCTCCTCGGCATTATTGGCTCGAGTGGCAGGCATGAGCAAAACCTTGGCGCAAAATATTGTGGATTATCGTGATGAACATGGCCGTTTTGACAGCCGTGCGGCATTGAAAAAAGTCCCACGTCTCGGGCCAAAAGCCTTTGAACAATGTGCGGGTTTTATGCGCATTAATAACGGTAAAAATCCGCTTGATGCCTCGGGGGTTCACCCTGAAACCTATGCGGTGGTAGAAAAAATCTTGCAAGCCACGGAACAATCCATTCAAGCGCTTATGGGCAATGCCAGTGCGATTCGTCAGCTCGATCCGAAACAATTTACGGATGAACAGTTTGGTTTGCCGACGGTGAAAGATATTTTCAAAGAATTAGAAAAACCGGGCCGTGACCCTCGGGGTGAATTCAAAACCGCCAACTTTATGGAGGGCGTGGAGGAGATTACTGATTTAAAAGCGGGCATGATTTTAGAGGGAACCATTACCAACGTGACTAATTTCGGGGCCTTTGTGGATATTGGCGTACATCAAGACGGGTTGGTGCATATTTCCTCGTTGTCGGACAAATTTGTGGAAGATCCCCATCAAGTGGTGAAAACCGGTGATGTGGTGAAAGTCAAAGTGTTAGACGTGGACGTGGCACGTAAACGTATTGCGTTAACCATGCGGTTAGAAGAAAGTGCGGTGCAAAAAGACAAAAAAGATCCGAAAAATGACCGCACTTCGGCACCAAAACGGCCTGAACGACATACGCAAGCATTCACTAACAATGCCTTTGCAGATGCGTTGAAAGGCTGGAAAAAATAATTTTACTTTAATATTAAGGATAGTATATGGGTATCTACGCTTATATCTGTTTTTTGTTTGGCATTTCGATTTTATTGGCGTTCATCACCCATAAAATCAGCGACCGAGTGCAATCCACCATTGCCATTACGGCCTCTGCCATGGTGGGATCGTTGGTGTTATTGCTGTTAGGCTTTTTAGGCTGGTTGCGCTTAGATAACGTGGCTACCCATATTATGGAAGAACTGGATTTTAAAAACTTCTTGCTGAACGGTATGCTCGGCTTTTTGCTGTTTGCTGGGGCGTTAGGGATTAAATTGCCTTTAATGAAAGATCAACGTTGGGAAATTGCCACTTTCGCCTTATTCTCCACCTTATTTTCTACCCTGATGATTGGCGCGCTCATTTATTATGCGGCGAATTTATTAGGTTGGCAGATTGATTTTATTTATTGTGTCGTGTTTGGTTCGTTAATTTCACCAACCGACCCGATTGCGGTGTTGGCGATCATCAAAAATTTGCGTGCGCCGAAACGCCTTTCCATGCAAGTCGAGGGCGAGTCCTTGTTTAATGACGGGGTTGGCTTAGTGATTTTTACCACTATTTTTGCCGTCGCATTCGGGGGCGAAGAAGCCTCTATCTCGGGGATCTCGACCTTGTTTTTACATGAGGCCGTGGGCGGTATTTTATTTGGTTTAATTACTGGCACGGTATCGCATTATTTGATTTCTGCCACCGACGACGGGAGTTTGGAGATTTTAATCACGCTTACCATTCCCACGACGGGCTTTATGGTCGCCAACTTTATGCACGTATCGGGTGCGCTCGCCATGGTGGTATCGGGTATTTTAATTGGTAACTGGACTCGTCGTCATGGATTTTCAGAACAAAGCCAACGTTATTTAGACCACTTCTGGGAAATGATCGACCATTCGTTAAATTCCTTATTATTCTTGTTAATCGGCTTGGCTTTGTTATTAGTGGACTTCACTTGGGCCAGTTCAATCATGATGTTAATTGCCATTCCTGCTTGTCTATTATCTCGTTATATTAGCGTTTGGTTGCCGTTCAAAGTGATGCAACGGTTCCGCCAATATAATCCCTACACAGTGAGAATCCTAACTTGGGGCGGTTTACGCGGTGGATTAGCCCTTGCTATGGCGCTGAGTATTCCAAGTCACGTGGCATTAATGACCGGTGATGATGTGGTGGTGGATGTGCGAGATTTAATTTTGTTAATGACCTATGCCGTGGTGACCTTTTCAATTTTGGTACAAGGTGTCACCATTGAGAAAATGATTGAACGCTCTAAACTGGTGGACCCAAAACGTCAAGCCTATGTCAAACTGGGTGCCGGTGATGATTATACGCCCGATGTATAATGACTGATTTCACCTTGTACTAGAGGTGCAAGGTGAAAAGTGCGGTTTATTTTTCACGATTTTTTCTTAAATTCTGATAAAATAGCGCCACTTTTTTATTAACTGAATATCAATATTATGAGCTTATTAAACGTATTAATTTACCCCGATGAACAACTCCGTACCTTGGCTGAACCCGTGACGGAATTTACTGATGAATTGCAAACCTTTATCGACAACATGTTTGAAACCATGTACGAACACGAGGGGATTGGATTGGCCGCCACCCAAGTGAATGTGCATCAACGTGTGATCACGATTGATATTGAGGGCGACAAAGCCAATCAACTGGTGTTAATCAACCCTGAAATTTTAGAAAGTGCTGGTGAAACTGGCATTGAGGAGGGCTGTTTGTCGATCCCAGGTTTTCGTGGCTTAGTGCCTCGCAAAGAAACCGTAAAAGTACAAGCCTTAAATCGCCAAGGCGAAAGTTTTACAGTTGAGGCCGATGGCTTGTTAGCTATTTGTATTCAGCACGAAATCGATCATTTAAACGGTGTATTATTTGTGGATTATCTCTCGCCTTTAAAACGCAACCGGATTAAAGAAAAGTTAGTCAAATTACAAAAGCAAATGGCGAGAGGAAATGCCTAATTTTCATAAAAAACCTCGTATGGCAATACGAGGTTGATGTGATATGCCCCATATTCCCGTATGGGGTTCTCTGTAATTAAAACCGTTTACTTAACTCTAAATACACCTGATGTTTATCGTAGGTGTAGAACACGTGGTTACTTTTGGTTTTGTGATAGCTATAAGTTAAGCGTGGCGTGATACCTTTGTAGTGAATAGCTCGATGCCAAACAGACAAGGCGGCACCGTATTCTTTATTACGTTGCGTAACATTAAAGACTGGCAAGGGGCCTTTGTAATTTTTTTGACCGTAGCTTAAATTCACTCGAGTAGATAAACCTTTGCCCCATTCTTGCACCCAACCGAGATTGATTGCACGGCGCACATAGCTGTCATCACTGTCACGAGTGCTGGTGCGGTTGTAACTGAGGTTGAGATACCAATATTGTTGGGCGTTGCGTAAATAACTTAAGCCACTCGAAATATAGTGAGTGTTACCGTTTAAGTGCTTGCGATCGGTATAGCGTTGTTCGCTATATTGATAATTCGCACGCCACTGCCATTTTGGGGTGAGCCAATAGCTAAAAGCGAGTTCACCCCCACCAGATTTAGAAAAACGTTTCAGGCTTTCACTGCCCTCACGGCCACCCGCATACAAGGTTTGTTCCCAAAAGGGAATCAGGCTAAGATCGGTGCGTCCAGTTTGATAACCAAGACCAAAGCCACCGTGCATGGTCATTTCGTTAAATTTTTTGTTGTTCCAGTAATATTTGCCATACAAGGAGAGATCTAATTGATGATAGCCACCATTGCCCCATGACCATTTTTTACTGGCATCTAAATTATAACCAAAACCTTGTGCAGACTGACGTTTTGGTGGCGTCCAGTTGCCGTAAGTTGTCCCTGATTTAGGGGCGTTGTTGATGTTAGGATCGTTCAGATAAGTCAAGCCGCCACCAACGTTCCAACGGTCTTTTTGATGAATAGCATCAATGTAAGCGTCCACTAAGCGAACGACTTCAGGCGCTATTTTTTCACTGCGTAATTTCTCAAATTGCCCCTCGGCCGCATCGTATTCTTTGTTTTCAAATAACACCGCAGCAAGCTGTAAACGCACAGGGAGGATGTCATTGTGTTCCGCCAGAATGTTACGATAAAGGCGGATGGATTGGCTGTAATCCTGTGCTTTGCGTGCCAAAATCGCTTGTTGCCATTGCGTCAATAAAGGATCTTGCCATTGTGGATCAATTTTTTGATAAATCGGGTATAAAATCTCCACCGTTTCGACGTTACCTTTTGCCACAGCGGGGAGTAATGCACGAATGACGAGTTCTGGTTGATGGGCCAGTTCTTCTTTACTAATAGAGAGAGAATGGCTTTCCGTTTTCGATGCCACAGGGGCTGGGTTTTGTTTGGCTTGTTGTGTCTGTAATTGGTAATCGCTGTCTTTCCCGTTCATGCGTTGATCATTAAAATGGCGATCAATCTCACGCTGTTGTTCTGAGGTAGCGGTGGTTTCGGCGGCCCAAAGTACAGTGGGAAAAATGGTCATAAATAACAGTGCAAACGCTGAATGAGAAAATAAGGTTGGTTTCATTGTTTATCCTAAATATATAATAATGAAAATAGTTTACATTTATTTAATTTTCAGCGCAAATGTAAAATGACGGTTTTCTTGTTTAACCCTCAATTAATCCCGCATTTTGCAGAAAATGCGCAATGCCGTCTTGCTCAATATGATCGGTGACAAAATCTGCCACCGCTTTTAATTCATCACAAGCGTTACCCATGGCTACGCCAACCCCAACGGTGCTTAACATTTCCAAATCATTTAAGCCGTCACCAAAGGCCATCGCATTTTCTTTTTGTAAACCTAAATGGCCCAATAAGTGCAAAATTCCCCGTGCTTTGGAACCTTGTACATCAAATAAATCCACCGATTGTTCATGCCAACGTACGGTTTTTAAGCCATTTAAAATGCCGGAACTGGCGACCAATTCATCTTGGCTTTCATCATAAAATGGTAGAATTTGGAACACTTCATGATGTTGATAGTAGTCTTTGTCAATATGATAAGCGGTTTTCAACGGATCCACCGCACTTCGCACTTGATCAGTAATGCGAGATACCGCCAAATGTTCATTAGACACAAAGGCATAATCAATCTGTTGTTGCTCAAAAAAGGCGACGACTTCGGCAATCTTTTGCGTCGGAATGGGTAATTTATCCACCACTTGACCCTGATGTACCACATATTGCCCGTTCATGGTGACAAAAGTATTCAGGCCGGTTTGTTGCACTAAGGCTTTAATTTTCGGTGGGAAACTGCAAGGCGAGCGGCCCGTGGCAATGGCGGGAATAATACCTTTTTGTTGTAATTGTTGAATCGTTGGCAATACGCTTTCTGGCAAATAATCTTTATCTTTGACAATCAATGTTTCGTCAATATCAAAGAACACAATTTTAATTTCATCAGTTAAATGGGTTAAATCCATACAAAATCCTTGAACTCTTTTTGCTAATACGCCATTATTATGAATGAATTTCGTCTTCAGGTTAAGTATTATTCCATAAATTAAGGAGAAAAAATGAGTAACGTAACTTTAGCTGGCAATCCCATTGATGTGGCGGGTCATTTCCCCAGAGTGGGCGACACCCTTGAAAATTTAACGTTCACTAACAGCAAACTGGAATCCGTGTCTTTTGCTGATTTTGCGGGTAAACGTAAAATTCTGAATATTTTCCCGAGCATTGATACGGGGATTTGTGCGACGTCGGTACGCAAATTTAATCAACAGGCTGCAGATTTAAATAATACCGTGGTGTTGTGTATTTCCGCCGATTTGCCTTTTGCCCATGCTCGTTTTTGTGGGGCAGAGGGGATTGAGAATGTGCAAACCCTGTCTACGTTCCGTGATAAATCGTTACATGAAAAATTGGGCGTGAATATTACTAGCAGCGGGTTAGCGGGCTTAACTGCACGTTCGGTGATCGTGTTAGATGAAAATAACAAGGTGCTACATGCCGAATTGGTCAGCGAAACCAAAAGCGAACCCAACTATGAAAAAGCATTAGCCGTTCTATAAAAATGTAGGGGCGGACCGATGTGTCCGCCCGATAGCATTTAATCCAACTGCCAAACCCCATTCACTGCAGTATTCACCACGTTGAAATCATGGGTAAACACAGTCAAGTTGGCAATTTTGCCCACTTCAATGGAACCTAATTTATCCGCCACACCAATGGCTCGAGCAGGGTAAAGGTTACACATTCTGAGGCTTTCTTCTAACGGAATGCCCACCTCTTTCACCGCATTTTCCACGCTTTCAATCATGGTAATGGAGGCGCCGCTTAAAATGCCGTTGGCATCCACACATTTGCCGTCACGCACATAAATGGTTTTACCCACAAAGGTAAATTCTTTAATGTCCGATCCCGCTGGCGCAATAGCGTCGGTGACGATACAGAGTTTATCGCCTTTGGCCCGTTTCGCAATTTTGACGTTGCCGAACGCCACGTGTAAGCCGTCGACGATCACACCCGTGTAAATGTCATCACTGTCTAACACCGCACCAACCACGCCCATATCTCGTCCAGAACTCACTGGCGACATGGCGTTGTGTAAGTGCGTGGCAAATGTAATGCCTTTTTTAAACGAATCTTTCGCTTGCTCATAAGTGGCATTGGAATGCCCCAAGGACACAATGATCCCCGCCTTCACAAAATCAGGCACATGTTCCACCGTTGGGTTGTCGGCCGCTAAGGTTAATTTGGTGATCACATCTGCATTTTGGCACAAGAAATCTTTCATTTCTGGCGAAATTTCACGGATATATTCTGGCTGATGGGTGCCTTTTTTCGCTACGCTAATATACGGCCCCTCCAAATGCAAGCCGAGGGCTTGATTTTGGTGTTTAGCCAAATATTCTCGCATAATTTTCACCGCACTTTTCATGTCTTCATCGGGTGAAGTGATAAAGGTCGGTAAAAAGCTGGTGGTACCAGAACGTACATTGGTTTCTTGCATGATTTCCAAGGTTTCCACGCTCGTTTGGTCATTAAACATGACCCCACCGCAACCATTAAGTTGCAGATCGATAAATCCAGCAGTGAGGTTATTACCTTTTAAATCAAGATGTTGAATGTCAGTAGGCACCTGTTCTTGACGAATAATATCAACGATTTTGTCATTTTCGACAATCACCGCATGGCCATAAAGCACGTCATGGCCCGTATAAATTACCGCATTGGTCAGTGCATATTTCATTTTCGTTTCCTTAGTTAATCATTCACCACGGAATGAATGGCACGAGATTCAAGTTCCGTAAAATATTTCACGGTTTTCACTTTAAGCTCTTGAGTGGCCGGTTCATCGCACACCAAAATATAATGACGATGTTGCTGTAACGCACTGATGGTCCAGAAATGATTGATTGAACCCTCCACACCTGCTTGTACCGCTTGGGCTTTTTGGTGACCAGTGGCGAGAATCATCACTTCCTCGGCATCTAATAATGTACCAACGCCAATAGTTAAGGCATATTTTGGTACTTTATTGACATCGTTATCGAAGAAACGAGAGTTAGCAATTAAGGTATCTTGTGTCAGCGTTTTAATTCTTGTACGAGAGGCTAAAGATGACGCTGGTTCATTGAACGCAATATGACCATCAATACCCACACCGCCCATAAATAGATTAATTTTGCCGTAAGATTTGATTTTTTCTTCGTAGCGGCGGCATTCTTCATCATGATCATCGGTATTGCCGTTTAAGATATTGATATTTTTTTCTTGGGCATCTACGTGATTGAAGAAATTAGTATACATAAAGCTGTGATAGCTCTCTGGGTGTTCTTTTGGCAAGCCCACATATTCATCCATATTGAATGTGACCACATGTTTAAAACTTACTTCGCCTGCTTGATAGAGTTTGATTAATTCTTTGTAAGTTTGTTGTGGGGTGCCACCTGTTGGTAAGCCGAGGACAAAAGGACGATCTTCCGTTGGTTTGAATTGATTGATACGATCAACAATATGACGAGCAGACCATTTTGCCACTTGCTCAACACTTTGTAATGGAATTAAACGCATAGTATCTCCTTGAAATAGTTTCAATTTTTATACCGCAGTTTATCATCTGTCCCCCTCTAGGATAGGATCTGGGGAGTGTCCCCTCTCCCTCTGGGAGAGGGCTAGGGTGAGGGTAAAACGAAATAGTGAGAGATGTCACCCTCACCCCAACCCTCTCCCAAAGGGAGAGGGGGCTGTAACTGCGGTGTTTTTTTAATTATTTTTTACTTATTTAAGAAATTGCTCATACAATTCTTTCGCACGAGCTTCTTGAGCCGCAGTGGCTTTAGATGTCATCGGCTCACGGCAGTAACCCGCATCCACACCTTGTAATTTCAAGATTTCTTTGATGGTTAAGTATAAACCGTTACCTAAAATACCTTCGATTAAATCGTTGGTGACATGTTGAACTTTCAACGCCTCTTCAATTTTCCCTGCTTTGGTCAATTCAAAAATTTGTCTTGCACGGATACCGTTCACGTTAAAGGTTGAACCAATCGCACCGTCTACACCAAGGCTTGATGCAGGTAACATCATTTCATCGAAACCAGCCCAAATTAAATGATTTGGATAGGCTTTTTTCACACGTTCAAGTAAGTAGAAGTCGCCTGCCGTGAATTTCACCCCAATAACTTTTGGATTTTTGTAAAGTTCGCCGAACTGTTCTACACCCAAATTCACACCTGTTAAGAACGGAATGCTGTAAACGATCATGTTATTGCCGGTTTCTGCAATAATAGTTTCGTAGTAGTGTTTGATTTCTGTGAAATTGAATTTGTAGTAAAATGGGGTCACGGCAGATAAGCTGTCATAACCTAATTCAGTGGCATATTTACCTAATTCCACCGCCTCTTTTAAGTTGACGCTACCCACTTGAGCGATTAACGCAATTTGATCTTTGGCCTCATCTTTCGCAATGCGGAAGATTTGTTTTTTCTCTTCGGTAGAAAGCATAAAGTTTTCACCCGTAGAGCCGCCGACATATAAGCCGTCCACTTTCATTTTATCAATGTTGTGGCGAATAATTTGACGTAAGCCTTTTTCATTCACAGAACCGTCTTCGTTAAAAGACACCAATAACGCACTGAAAATACCTTTCAAGTTTTTCATAAAGAAATTTCTCCTATATTATTTATCACGTTGCTGCACAATGACATCAACAGTTTTTTGCTTAGATTGTGTTGCTTTTTCTTGTTCGGCTTGCACTAAAAGTGCATAAATTAGGTCAAGCACGAATAATTGGGTGATTTGTGTACCGACAGAGTCGCCCTGCAACTGCCCTTGGCGATTGCCGTTGTTAAGTACATAATCAGACACTTTGGTAATCGGTGAGCGCAAATTATGGGTAATCGCCACCGTGACCGCCCCCGCCTCTTTTGCAATTTCCAAGGCTTTGGTGGTTTCGGGTGAGGTGCCTGAATGGCTGATCCCGATGACCACATCGCCTTTGCGCATCAGCGAGGCTTGCATATACATAAAATGATTGTTGTTTTCAGCGTCTACCTGAAAACCAATCCGCATTAATTTATTTTTTGCCCCATTGGCAATCACGCCCGAGGAGCCAACGCCAAATAAGAAAATCCGTTTGGCTTGACGCATGGCTTTCACTACCTTATTCAATTCGTCAAAATCTAACAAATTAATGGTTTCACCAACCACTCGATTAATCACATTTTGCAATTTGGCGGCAATTTGTCTTGGCTTATCTTTCGGTCCAATATTGGTATCTAATAAATTGACCGGTTGTTGGCTTTGGGTCGCAATTTCAATGGCAAAATCCAATTTGAAATCGCTAAAGCCCTTAAAACCAAGGCTACGACAAAAGCGAATAAAGGTTGCTTCGCCCACTCCTAGGGTACGTGCAATTTCCGATAAAGACGATTGTGCAAGTAATTCTGGCGTGGCCAAAATTTGTTCCGCAATGCGTTTTTCGGTTTTGGTGAGGCTGCTTTGTAACGCCCCGATAGTATCAAGAATTTTTCGACCGTCATTAGATTGAACCATAATATGTTCTCCCTAGATCAAGGTTGTTTCGTTAATACCAATTCGCCCCAATAGGCTGCACCGATTAAGCCGGCATCACCGCCATATTTTGCGTTAGTTAACTCGCAGTGATAAAAATGCGGCATGGCTTGCACGTAGTGTTTGACCAAAGGCAAATAGCCTTCCGCTAACCCGACACTACCACCAATCACCACTTGTTGAATATCCAATGAAATCACCAAGTCTGCTACTAAATTGGCAATAGCGTTGGCGGAACGATGTATGAGTGCGGTGGCTTTTTCGTCATTTTTTCTAAAACGTTCAAACACTTCTTTTGGTGAACAAGGGTTATCCCATTTTTGCGCATCACGCTCAATGGCACGTCCTGCCGCCACGGCTTCTACGCAACCACGACGACCACAACCGCACATTTCGCCATGAGGATCGGCCAAACTATGTCCAATATGCCCTACCACGCCATTTGGCCCCGTTTGCAATTCACCGTTTAAGATGATACCGCCACCGACACCAGTAGAAACCACAATAAAGGCAAAATTTGGCACTTTTTTCGGATCCAATTCTTGATATTCTGCACAAGCCGCCGCTTGTACATCATTGAGCAAGAAAATTGGTTTATCAGTATGACGAGCAATGCTGTCTTTTAACGGAAATTCCGCTAATCCGCCTAAATTTTTTGGATTAAGTGCGGTTAAAATGCCGTTATTAATAATGCCTGTGGAGGCCACTGAGACGAAATCAAATTGGCCAGCATATTGTTGCACCAACGAGCCTAAAGCCTCGTGCATGGCATTCACGGCATCATCTTGTGGGGTGACAATTTGCTGACGTTGTTGGATTTGGTTATTTTCCACTAACGCTGCTGCAATTTTTGTGCCACCAATATCGAGGGCTAAACAACGCATATAAGCTCCTTTTTACCCTCACCCTAGCCCTCTCCCAAGGGGAGAGGGGATTGTTATGAGGGAGTATAAAATTTAATTTACTTTTATTTATTCCCAGCACCCAATACCCCCTATTTCCGTCCCCTCTCCCTCTGGGAGAGGGCTAGGGTGAGGGTAAAATAGGGTGAGGGTTATCTTGCCGATTTCACCGCATTCGCAAACCAGCTCACAATATGTTCTAATCGGGTTAACGCCGAACCAACAGTCACAGCATCTGCGCCATTTTCAATGGCACTTTTAGCTAATTCAGGGGTGTTATAACGACCCTCCGCCATCACAAAACAGCCAGCGGCTTTTAAATCTTTAACTAATTGATAATCCGGTTCTTTCGGGATTTCACCGCCGGTGTAGCCTGACATGGTGCTGCCTACAATATCAAAACCGAGGCTTTGGCAATATAGACCCTCTTCTAAATTAGAGCAGTCTGCCATGGCTAAACAGCCACATTCATGGATTTTTTTCACCGCAGTTTCAATATCCACTGGGCGTGGGCGGTTGGTACCGTCCACCGCAATAATGTCCGCACCCGCCGCCGCTAAGTCCTCAATATCATGTAAGAACGGAGTGATGCGCACAGGGCTGTCGGGTAAATCCCGTTTTTTAATGCCAATAATTGGAATATTAACCAAAGGACGGGTCGCTTTTAGATTTTCCACGCCCTCAATTCGTAATCCAGACGCACCGCCATGTTGTGACGCAAGGGCCATGGCTGCCACAATTTCAGGTTTATCCATCGGGCCGTCATCAACAGGTTGGCAAGAAGAAATAAACCCTTTTTTGATTCGAGTAAGCACGTCGGCATGAGCTATTTTTGACATATATACTCCATATATTTTTATAATTAAGAATTAATACTTCATTTTTTCGCTAGGTTACGCCCTAACAACAAAAATGGCAAGACCTTTTATCTTTCCTTTGCTGAAATTTATAGCAATTAAGCAAAAGGTGGTGAAATATGGCACTTATTATAGGACGAAAAAAAATAAAAAGTGGAGTAAAAATTCAAAATTAAACCAAGAATTTTTCAAATTTGTGATCTCTGTCACATTTTTGAAATTTTACTTCAAAAAACTATTTCTTTTTTGATTTTTTTGATCCAAAATGCAAAGCATATTAAAACCACATAGGTTTAATTAATCTCAACCCTAGAAATTCCGACAATCTTTTAAACAGGAGCGTACTATGAAATTCAACAAACTATTATTAGCTACATTTTGTGCTGGCGTTGCAGCCTCTGCATTTGCAACTTCTGCTTTCGCAGCAGACTATGATTTAAAATTCGGTATGAATGCTGGCCCTAGCCAAAACGAATATAAAGCAGCGGAATTTTTCGCAAAAGAAGTGAAAGAAAAATCCGCAGGCAAAATTGAAGTGAAATTGTTCCCATCTAGCCAATTAGGTGACGACCGCACCATGATGAAACAATTAAAAGACGGTGCCTTAGATTTAACCTTTGGTGAATCTGCTCGTTTCCAAATTTTCTATCCTGAAGCAGAAATCTTTGCTTTACCTTATGTGGTGCCAAGCATTGAATTTAGCAAAAAAGCCTTGCTTGAAACTAACTTCGGTAAAAAATTGTTAGCCAAAGTACACGATGAACAAGGTATGACAGTATTATCCGTTGCTTATAACGGTACTCGTCAAACGACTTCTAATCGCCCAATTAATTCTATTGAAGATATGAAAGGCTTAAAACTTCGTGTACCAAATGCAGCAACTAACCTTGCCTTTGCTAAATATGTGGGGGCAGCACCAACGCCGATGGCATTCAAAGAAGTATATTTAGCATTACAAAATAATACGGTAGACGGTCAAGAAAACCCATTACCAACCATCAAAGACCAAAAATTCTACGAAGTACAAAAATATTTGGCTTTAACTAATCACATCTTAAATGACCAACTTTATTTAATCAGTAATGAAACCTTAGCGAGTTTACCAGAAGATTTACAAAAAGTGGTGAAAGATGCGGCAGAAAAAGCAGCGGAATACCATACAAAATTATTTAAAGATGGTGAAGCTGATGCGATTGCGTTCTTTGAAAGTAAAAAAGTCACCGTAACTAAACCTGATCTTGCTCCATTCAAAGCAGCGTTAAAGCCTTACTATGATGAGTATTTGAAAAAGAATGGTGCTTTAGGTCAAGAAGCATTTGATGAATTTTCAAAAATTCAATAACTAAATAATGCGAAGCTATTGCCTTACTTTCATTATCCTCTGGTGGAGGTAAGGCAATTTTTCCAAATTTCTTTGTTTTTCAACCGAGGTTGATTATGAAATTTTTTAATAAAATAGAAGAATGGGTGGGTGGGACATTATTGTTCATTATTTTCCTGATTCTGGTTACTCAAGTTATTGCACGTCAAATCTTTGATTCACCTTTGATTTGGTCTGAAGAATTGGCGAGATTGCTGTTTGTCTATGTCGCAATGCTTGGGATCAGTATGGCGGTACGTAGCCAACAACATATTTATCTCGACTTTATCACCAATTTGATGCCGCCAAAAATCAGAAAAGTCATTAGTACTTTTGTGCAATTGTTGATTTTTGTTTCCATTATTGTCTTTATCCATTTGGGCTTTAAAGTTTGGATTGGGGCATCTTTTGAATTGGTCGCATTAGAAATCAGTGATAAATGGTTATATGGGGCTCAAGCCTTTATTTCCTTGTTGGTGCTAATCCGTTTCTTACAAGCACAAACCGAAAACTTCACGAATCAAACCTCTTATTTATCTGCCACGGTATTTGCTATTGGTGCAGTGGTTCTATTAGCTCTCTTGTTCTTCGCCCCTGATGTATTCAAAGTGCTTCGTATTTCACAATATGCAAAACTCGGTGACAATGCAGTGTATGTTGTGCTTGTAGTTTGGCTTGTGATTATGTTCTTGGGCACACCAGTGGGGTGGTCATTATTTATTGCTACCTTGCTTTATTTCTCCATGACTCGTTGGAATATTGTAAACAGTGCGGCCAACAATTTAGTGGATAGTTTAAACAGTTTCACATTGCTAAGTGTTCCGTTCTTTATTTTAACGGGGATCTTAATGAACGGTGGTGGTATCACTGAACGGATCTTTAACTTTGCTAAAGCCTTATTAGGCCACTATACTGGCGGTATGGGACATGTCAATATCGGGGCAAGTTTATTATTCTCTGGTATGTCAGGTTCAGCCATTGCTGATGCGGGTGGTTTAGGTCAGTTGGAAATTAAAGCGATGCGTGATGCGGGTTATGATGATGACATTAGCGGTGGTATTACTGCAGCCTCTTGTATTATCGGTCCACTTGTTCCGCCAAGTATTTCCATGATTATTTATGGGGTTATCGCTAACCAATCCATTGCAAAATTATTTATTGCAGGTTTTGTACCTGGTATATTAATCACCATTGCCTTAATGATTATGAATTACTTCGTTTGTAAAAAACGGGGTTATGCAAAAACTCGTAAAGCAACTATGCCAGAACTGTGTGCTGCTTTTAAATCTAGTATTTGGGCAATTTTAACCCCAGTTTTGATTATCGGTGGTATCTTCACAGGCTTGTTTACCCCAACTGAAGCTGCTGTGGTTGCTGTGGCATACTCTATTCTTGTTAGCCGTTTTGTGTACAAAGAATTAACTTTAAAATTATTCTTCAACTGCTGTATTGAAACCGTGGCAATCACTGGCGTAACCGTGTTAATGGTGATGACCGTGACATTCTTTGGCGACATGATTGCACGTGAACAAGTGGCTATGCGTTTAGCTGAAATGTTTATGGCGGTGGCTGATTCTCCATTAACTGTGCTAGTGATGATTAACTTACTCTTATTATTCTTGGGTATGTTTATCGATGCGTTAGCATTGCAATTCTTAGTATTGCCAATGTTAATTCCAATTGCACAACATTTTGGTATCGACTTAATCTTCTTTGGGGTGATGACCTTATTGAACATGATGATCGGTATCTTAACCCCACCAATGGGCATGGCGTTGTTCGTGGTGGCTCGTGTGGGAAATATGTCCGTATCTACCGTCACCAAAGGGGTGTTACCATTCTTGGTGCCAATCTTTGTGACCTTGATATTGATCACAATTTTCCCAGAAATTATAACCTTTATTCCGAATTTATTAATGCCAAATGGCTAACATTTAAACACACATAAGGAGTTCTACTATGAAATTCACTAAATCTTTATTAGCTGTATCCGTATTAGGTTTAACTGCTTTCGCAGCCCAAGCTGCACAATATCCAGATTTACCAGTGGGTATTAAAAGTGGTGCCGGTGCCTTAATTGGCGACACCGTTTATGTGGGCTTAGGTTCAGGCGGTGACAAATTCTACTCCCTTAACTTAAAAGAAAAAGGCGCTCAATGGCAAGAATTAGCCGCATTCCCAGGTGGTTCACGTAACCAACCAGTGGCTGCAGGCATTGACGGCAAACTTTATGTGTTCGGTGGTTTCCAAAACAACGACGTTGCTGACAACCAAGTGATCAACGATGCCTATTCTTATGATCCAGCCACTAACACTTGGACAAAATTAGACACACGTTCACCACGTGCAGCCGTAGGGGCAACTGGCGTGACTGATCACGGCAAAGTGTACTTTGTCGGAGGTATTAACCAAGAAATCTGGAACGGCTTATTCCAAGATGTGAAAAAAGCCTCTGCAGGTTTAGACAAAGAAAAAGATAAAGAAAAAATTGGCGCAGCAACTAAACCAATCTTTGATGCGTACTTCAACTTACGTGCACAAGACTTCTTCTTCTCATCAGAAATCGTCAGCTATGAACCTGCCACTAACACATGGCGTAACGAAGGCTACTTCCCATACTCAGGCCGTGCAGGTGCGTCAGTGGGCATTAACAACGGCAAATTGTTAGTCGTCAACGGCGAAATCAAAGCAGGCTTACGTACAGACGGCACCGCACAAGGTACCATTGCCAAAGACGGCGTGAAAGACTGGAAAAAATTGGGCAACTTACCAGCACCGAAAGGCTATGAACAACAAGACGGTATTGCAGGTGGTATGGGTGGCTACACCAATGGTCACTTCATCGTAACAGGTGGTGCAAACTTCCCAGGTGCTCGTGCAAATTATGCCAAAGGCATCAACGACGCACACCGTACTGGTGGTTTGAAAAAAACTTATCATAGCGATTTCTATGCGTTAGATGCAAAACACGGCACATGGAAAATCATCGGTAACTACCCACACAACATTGCTTACGGTGTCGCTTTACCGTATGACAACAAAGTGTTATTCGTAGGTGGTGAAACTGACGGCGGTAAAGCCTTAACTGAAGTGCGTACCGTAAGCTATGACGGCAAAAAATTGGTGGTAGAAGAATAATCTCCCCCAAAAATAACCGCACTTTTGCCAAAACCAGATGCGACTGGGGTAAAAGTGCGGTGTGATTTCCTCTTATATTTTAATAAACCAATAACATCAGGAATGAGGTTATTGGTTTTTTATCTGATCGTGCCGTAAAACACTGCCCTTTAGGACGGTGATACAAGGCACAAACGGCAAAGCCGTTTCCAACCTAACTAATCGGGCGTTTGTTATTGCTCGATATATTGGCGAATAATTGATATTGGTGCATCACCGCAACTACCAGCAAAATAAGACGGTGACCAAAGCTGATTGCCCCAGAGTTTTTCTATACTTGGAAATAAAAACAGTATAGAATAAGGGAAAATCCTGAACCAACCTAAGCCCATGTTAATCCGCAAAGCCTTTAAATTTGAAATCAGACCAAACGGCGAACAAATCTGCAAAATCAAACAGTTTTGCGGTTGCTCTCGTTTTGTGTTTAATCAGGCGTTAGCGTGGCAAAATGAGCAGTACGAGCAGGATAATCAATTTAAATTTAGCTATACCAAAATAGCAAATCTATTACCTAGCTGGAAAAAACAATGGGAATGGTTGAAAGATTGCCATAGTCAAGTGTTGCAACAGTCATTAAAAGACCTTGAAGCTGCGTTTAAAAACTTTTTTCAAAAGCGAGCAGATTTTCCTAAATTCAAGAAAAAAGGCTTAAAAGACAGCTTTCGCTTTCCGCAAGGTTGCAAACTGGAGCAAGGAAATAATCGCTTGTATTTGCCCAAAATCGGCTGGGTTCGCTATTTCAATAGCCAAAAAGTCATCGGCGAAATTAAAAATGTAACAGTCAGTCAAAAGTGCGGTCATTTTTTCGTGAGTATTCAGACGGAATTTGAAGCGGAAATTCCAACGCACAAAGGCGGAGAAATCGGTATTGATATGGGCATAGTTCGTTTTGCTACGCTTTCCAATGGCATATTTTTTGCTCCACTCAACCCATTCAAAACTTACAAAGGCAAATTAGCGAAGCTACAAAAACAGCTCAAAAACAAAGTTAAATTCAGCCAAAACTGGCAGAAATTAAAGGCGAAAATCGCCAAACTACACCATAAAATCGCCAATTGTCGCAAAGACTTCTTGCATCAAACTTCAAACCAAATCAGCAAAAACCACGCCATGATATACGTTGAAGATTTGCAAGTTGCCAACATGTCAAAATCGGCAAAAGGCACGATTGAAGAACCAGGTAAAAATGTCAGCCAAAAATCGGGCTTAAATCGTTCGATTTTGGATCAATCTTGGTTCGAGTTTCAGCGACAACTGGACTACAAAACCCAATGGCGTGGCGGATTTTTTGTTGCTGTACCACCACAAAATACCAGTCGAACTTGCCCTTGTTGCGGACTGGTCGCCAAAGAAAATCGGGAAACCCAATCGCATTTTGAGTGTATTGCCTGTGGCTACAGTGAAAATGCCGATGTAGTTGGAGCAATGAATGTATTGAGTCGTGGACGAACTATCGTTCAGACTTAAAGGAAATCAGGGTAGGATATACCCATAGAGCTTGTGAAGTGAATATCGTTAGATGTCAGCAACAAGAACCCACCGAGAGTAGCCCCCGAAAGGGGGAGCTAGTAGGAATCCCCGTCCTTTAGGGCGGGGAGGATGTCAATAGAATAATATTTCTATCATCATCCTAGAGTAAAACTTAGGCTAATTTTATTGCTTGAACGGTTTGTTCTAATTCTTCCCTTGTGCCAATAGTAATCCGAATACAATTCTGCAATCCCAATGCTTTATGTTGATCACGCAAAATAATGCCTTGTTCCCAGAGAGTTTTAAAGATTTTTTCACTGTCTTGGAATTTCACTAATACATAATTTGCTTCTGTTTCAAAAATTTGTACCACGGTTGGGATTTTGCTTAATTGTTCAATTAACCACGCACGATTGTTTAGCACATCATTAACCCGTTCTTGCATTTGTGTAATACCTTGTGGTTGCAAGGCTTGAGCAGCAATATCCGATACTGGCACAGGCAATGGATAGGGGGCGATCACTTTTTGCAATATGCCGATTAATTCCGCATTGGCAAGGGTAAAACCACAACGTAATCCTGCCAATGCAAAGGCTTTGGAGAGCGTGCGGATAATGGCTAAATGCGGATAATTGGCTAATTCATTTACAAGGCTTGCTTGTGGGCAAAATTCAATATAGGCTTCATCAATCACCACAATGGCTTTATTTTTGGTGATGTCGAGCAATTTGAGTAAATCCATACGGTTAACCAATGTGCCTGTCGGGTTGTTCGGACTACATACAAACACGACTTTTACCCCATCAAGATTTCGCTCAATGTCGGCTAAATTCAGTTGAAAATCGGTGGTTAACGGGACGGTTTTTAACGCAATGCCACAAGTTTCTGCACTGACCGCATACATTCCGTAGGTTGGTGGGCAATATAAAACATGGTCGTTTGGTTCGCAAAATGCCCGAATAATCAGCTCAATACTTTCATCACCGCCACGGGTGACAATCACATTTTCAGGTTTCACACCAGCATAATTCGCATAACCATTAATCACGGCTTCTGGTTGTGGTTCGGGATAGCGGTTAAAAGTGCGGTGCAATAAATCAAAATTTGGTGAAGTAGGATATTCATTGGCATTCAGCCATACATCGCCCTTGCCACCTAAACGGCGAGCGGATTGATAGGGCGTAAGTGCCTGTACATTTTTTCGGGAAAGTGGTGAAATTGTCATGGTTTGTTCCTGTTTAATTTTCTTTTTTCAGCATGTGCATAATTAAGCGGATTAACGTTTCTTTTTGTTTCGGATCAGATTCTGCCACTAACAAGGTCAAGGCGGCTAATCCAGTTTGATTGATCACGGGTTGTCCCAGTTCATCATATAAACGTCCGTTACGATGTAAAAAATCCACAAATAAAAATGCCCCACTGCGTTTGTTACCGTCTGAAAATGGATGATTTTTTACAATAAAATACAGCAAATGTGCCGCTTTGGCTTCAATACTCGGATAAGCGGGTTCGCCGAAAACGGTTTGTTCCAAGTTGCCTAAAATAGCAGATAAACCGTCTTCACGCTCACGACCGAATAAATCCGATGCCTCGCCTCGAGCCATAAGTTGTTGCTTAAATTCTGCCAAACCTAAACGAGCTTGTTCAAGCGTAGGCAACGTGCCACCTTGTTGGGTTTTGGGTTCAATCAGCAAACCCTCGTCATATTGTTGCAACCATAAAAACGTTTGTGCATAACGGCTGACAATATCCACTAATCCACGCCCACTTTCTAAGGTCAATTCACTCGACTGAGCGGTTTTCTGAATTAGTGCAATGGCTTGTTCTAGCTCATTCGCATTTTGCTGTAAGCGTTTTTGATTAATGGCATAGCCTTTGACGAGGTAGTCTTTTAGGCGTTGGGTTGCCCAAATACGAAATTGTGTTCCTGCTTTAGAATTTACTCGGTATCCAACAGAGATGATCACATCAAGATTATAGTAATCAATTTGACGTGTTATAGTTCTTTCTCCCTCTATTTGAACTGTTGCATTTTTTGCAACGGTTAATTCTTGAACAAGTTCACCATCTGCATAAATATTGCGTAAATGGCGAGATATGACAGATTTATCTCTTTTAAAAATATCTGCCATTTGTTGTAATGTAAGCCACACCGTATCTTGCTCAAATCTCACTTCAACTTGAGTTTGTCCGTCTTTGGTTTGGTATATTTCAATCGGGTTTTGCATAATTTTTCCTTGTTAAATTTACAGATACTGTATTTATATCATATAAATAAACTGAAAAATACTGTATATGAAAAATTTATTTTTGTTTTTTCAATTTTGCCAACCTTATACTCACCGCCTGTTTATGAGCTTCCAACTGTTCCGCCTGTGCCATGAGTTCTACTGTATAAGCGAGATCTTTAAAGCCTTGCGGGCTGAGTTCTTGTACAGTCATACGTTTGCTAAAATCTGCCAGCCCCAAACTTGATGTGGTTTTGGTATAGCCATAGGTTGGTAAAACGTGGTTAGTGCCACTGGCATAATCGCCCATGCTTTCGGGGGAATAAGCACCTAAGAAAATCGATCCTGCATTATCTAATTGTGGCAATAAATCACGGGCATTTTCCACTTGCACCACTAAATGCTCGGGAGCATAATCATTACTAATTTCAATGGATTGAGTAATGTTTTCCGCAATAAAGGTGCGACTATGGCTTAACGCTTTGCGGGCGGTGTCGGCTCTTGGTAATTGATTTAATTGACGCTCGATAGCAAGTGCGGTGTATTCTGCCAGCGTTTCGCTGTTGGTGACTAAAATTACTTGACTGTCCGCACCATGTTCTGCCTGAGAAAGTAAATCGCTTGCCACAAATTCAGGATCGGCATTTTCATCGGCTAACACCAACACTTCCGAGGGGCCAGCCTGCATATCGATCGCCGCACCGTTGACAGTTTGGCTTACTTGGCATTTGGCTTCAGTAACAAAACTGTTACCTGGTCCGAAAATTTTATCCACTTTGGCGACTGTTTCCGTGCCAAATGCCATGGCCACAATGGCTTGTGCGCCACCTACTGCATAAATCGTTTCCACTCCGCAAAGATCCGCCGCATATAAAATCGCATCGGCAATCGGCGGTGGCGAACACAGCACGATTTTTTTACAGCCTGCGATTTTAGCAGGAATAGCCAGCATTAACACGGTGGAAAATAACGGAGCAGATCCCCCTGGAATATATAGCCCCACCCGATTAATCGGGCGTGTTACTACCTGACAACGCACCCCCGCTTGCGTTTCAATATCCACGGGTTGTGGAATTTGGGCTTGGTGAAAGCGTTCAATATTGGCTTTGGCGTTTTGAATGGCTTGTTTGAGTTCATCAGGCAAGCGAGCAGCGGCTTGCTCAATTTGCGATTTGGATACCGTTAAGCTGTCCAATTTCACCTTATCAAATTTTTCGCTAAGTTCAAATAGTGCCTTGTCGCCGTTTTGTAACACATTTTCACGAATTTCATTGACCGCCTGTTGGATATTGGCAGAAGAACTAATCGCTGGACGAGTGAGAGCCTGTTTTTTCTCATTTTCGGATAAATTTTTCCAAATTAAGGTTTGCATCATGATGTTTCTCCCTATGCCAACATTTTTTCAATCGGTAACACTAACACTGAGCTAGCACCAATTTCTTTCAGCTGTTCCATGGTTTCCCAAAACAGATTTTCTTGGCTCACCATGTGCATGGCGACTTTGCTGTTATCGTGAGCCAATGGCAGAATGGTCGGATTTTCCACACCGGGTAAAAGTGCGGTGATTTCTTCCAATTTATTTTTCGGGGCGTGCAACATAATATATTTGCTTTCCGCCGCCTGTTGCACCCCTTGAATACGGGTTAATAATTTTTCCACCAGTGCTTGTTTTTCATCAGATAAGGGTTCGGCACGTTGAATTAGGCAAGCCTTTGATTTATAAATAACTTCCACTTCTTTTAACCCATTGGCTTCCAAGGTTGCCCCTGATGACACCAAATCACAAATGGCATTGGCTAAATTAGCGGTCGGGGCGACTTCCACTGAACCATTTAAAAAACAGTTTTTATAGGATACACCTTTGGCAGTCATATAACGTTTCAGCAAATTCGGGTACGAAGTAGCAATACGTTTATTGTGCAAATCCTGCACGCCGTTATATTGCTCGTCACGATCCACTGCAATAGATAAACGGCAGCCACCAAAATCCAAGGTGCGGAGTTTTTTATATTCCACCGTTTCCCCTGCATTTTGACGACCCAGTTCTTCTTCTTCCAACACATTTTCGCCGATAATACCCAGATCCACCACGCCGTCAAATACTAAACCCGGAATATCGTCATCACGCACGCGTAAAATATCAATCGGCATATTTTCCGAATAAGCAATTAAACGTTGTTCGTTCCAGTTGATTTTTACCCCACATTGTTTAAGCAACTCGTTACATTCTTTGCTTAAACGCCCTTTTTTTTGTAATGCAATGCGTAATCTTTTGCTATTTGACATTGTTATTTCCTTATTAAACGTATAAAAAAACCTTTCGAAAGTTGACTTCCGAAAGGTTTATATTGCTGATTCGCCACACTTATTTTGCCACTTCGGAAGTTTTATCTTCCGAGTAGCACCATCCGCCCGAAAGATTAGGTTCGGTGATGGTGATGATGAAACGTAAAAGTGCGGTTGAAATTCATTGTATTTTCCTAAAGTGGATTTTTGCTTGCCTTTTAAAATACTGAAATCTACTTTATCTTGCAAGCGTTTTTTTGTTTATTTTTTCTTTTATTTGGGGGAATAATATTTTTCAAGGGTTTTTTGAACATAATCTTGTGAAAAATTGAGGTGTAATTTCGCCAAAATGGGGCGAATAGAGGCAATATCAATGGAATAATAAGATCCTTTCGGAATAGATTGATAAAGTGCGGTGATTTTTGTGATATTTTCTAACATCATGGCAATATTTTGCACATTGATCATCTTATCCGTAGCAACATTAATGATCTGATTGGTAAACAAAGGATTGGCTAGGATTTCGTTTAAAATCGTGACCACGTCATCAATGTCAATTAAATTCCGATAACTTTGTTGCCATAGGGTAAAAGGTTGCTGATGAATAATGGCTTGATAGAGGAAATTTACGATAGTTGGGCTAGTGGCATTACCCACGACTTGTGGTAAACGCACAATTAAGTATTTCTGGGCTAATCGTTGCACTTGCTGTTCCATATTCTGTTTATGTTGCACATAAGGCGAATTTTGTAGGGACGGATCGTAGAGACTACAAGTGCTAAAATAAACTAATTTTTTGTCGGGATGGTGTAAAATCGTTTGTTCAAGTAATTGGCTTTCTCTGGCAAATAAAGTGCGGTCTTTTTCTTGTGAGTTTGATACACCACTGGCAAAAATAATATGCTTAGGATCTTCCGCATAGCCAGAAAATGCTTTTGCCATCATGCCTTGACCTACAATCATGCTATTTTTCTCGCCTTAATGAACAATAACACAGGACGGTGTTGTAAATCCTTAAATTCTGCTTGCCATTCGGCTTGATTGGCTAACATAGGTTCTGCCATTTGTTCAATTTGAAAGCCTGTTTCAATAAGCCCATTGATAATGGTTGCGGTGGTTCTATGATAGGTTTTAAAGGGTTGTTGAAACCAGCTTCGATCTCGCTCACCTTCATCTCGATAATAATTTAAACGATAGGCAACCTGTTCTTTTTGTTCATTTTTCTCCCAGCGTTCACCGCCTTGGTAAGCGGTGACGATAGGGTGTTCTTGGGAAAAAATAAGCCGACCATTGGGCTTTAATTTGCCATAAATCTGGCTTAATAGTTGGCGAAAATCTTGCACGTAATGAAAGGCAAAGGAACTGGTAATCACATCAAAATCGGTTTCTTTGAGTTGATCTAATTGTTCCATTGCTAATGGATAAAGGGAAAAGTGCGGTGTAAAATCGGCAAGATTTTTTTCTGCCTGTTGTAACATTGCCAAAGACAGATCTATGCCAACCACAAAATCGGCTTTACGAGCTAAATATAACGCCAAATGTTCGCCCGTACCACAACCGAGATCCAGCAGCTTTTTGCCTGTTAAATCAGGCAATAAAGACAACATTGTGGGTTTTTCCACAATGTTGTTTAAACTGATTGGATTTGCACGAAGTTTTTGATAAAGCTCAAAAAAGTTTTCTTTATCATAAACGGAGGTTTGCATAAAGGTTAGCCTTTAAAATCCGCAATCCAGCCAAATTGGCTACCGAGTTTAGCCACGATATTTAAAATCGCAAATAGGAAAATAAAGTAAATCATAAAGTTACCACCGAATGCGGTATATTTACTTTGACCAAATCGCTCACGGCTGGCTTTGGCTAATAAGGCTGGCACAATCCCAGCCCATACGGTGGCGGCTAAACCCGCATAACCGATAGCGATCACAAAGCCATAAGGGAATAGGAGGCTTAATAATAATGGCGGTAGGAACACTACTAATGCCGTTTTGGCACGCCCTAATCCGCTGTCGTCAAATTTAAACAAGTCAGCGATATAGTCAAATAAACCGAGCGTCACCCCTAAGAAAGAGCTGGCAATCGCCATATAAGCGAAGAAACTCAGAGCGAGGGCAATGTAATCGGTTTGCATATATTGATGTAACGCATCGAGTAACGCCGCAATGTCGCCACCTTTTGTGATCACAGGGGCAAATTCACTGCGAGGTAAATTGCCTTGCACCGCATATTGCCACAACACATAAATCACTAACGCCGTTGCGGTGCCTAACACTACGGATTTTACCACTTTAGCTGCGTTGCGATCATAGTATTTCACGAGGCTAGGCACATTTTGGTGAAAGCCAAAGGACACTAAACACACAGGCAACGCCACCATAGCGTAAGGTAAATAAGCGGTATCTGCTGGGGCTAGTTGGTCTAAGAGAATTTCAGGTTTGGCGGAGGAAATTAAACTGGCGACAGACAGGAAGAACGCAATCGCCATACCGGCGATTAATACCGTACTAAAGCGATCCACGGCTTTGGTGGAGAACCAGACGAACAAAGCTAATACCACAGCAAAGATTAACGATCCCGAAGTTCGTCCAATTTCCACCGCACTTTGTTCGTTGCTTAACAGCTGATTAATAAAGCCTTCGGTAATACCACCGCCTGAGGTAATGTAGGCATAGGTTAAAATGTACATGACAAAGGCAAGGGATAAGCCATTGAGGACGTTCCAACCATTGCCGAGTAAGTCTTTGACAATGGTATTAAAACTCGATCCAGTCGGGTAGTGTAAATTGGCTTCTAATAACATTAAACCTGATGAAGTCATACAAAACCAAGTATAAAGCAAAATCAGCAATGAGCCAGTAAACCAAACACCCGCAGTGGAAATCGGGTTGGCGAGCATGCCCGCACCAATGGTGCCACCGGCGATAATCATTATACCGCCTAACAAGGACGGTTGTTTTTGTGTTGTCATGAGGAAATCCTTACAAAAATAAAGTTGCACTATTATAATAGTACGAAGATGAAATAACAAGATAGGCTGAGAAATCTTTGTTGTTAAATTTTATGCTAGACGACTTTCCCTAGATTTCGTTATAATCCTCCCATTTATTTTATCCATAACCTGTAGTTAAAGAAATTTATCAATGTTTAACATTAAAAACCTATTTATTTTTATCACGACGCTTTTTATTGGGATATCACAAGGCTATGCGGAATTAGATGTCGATCAGTTGCCGCAGCCTAAATATGATCCTGAACATGCGGCTATCTCGGCCGAAGTGGCGAAACCTTATAAAGACATGATCAAAAATGAAACGAAGCTCAAAGTGGCAGGCCATTTCCATTATGTTTGTAAAAAACAAATTAACGAGGTAGGGGAAATGGTTCCAATTTGGATGTGTGAATCCGTAAAAACAAAGTATGGTTATATGGGGGAGTATCGATTTGATCTCAGTTATGTATCAGATACTAAAGATAAAGTCTATCGTGATGATATTGTTATTCTATTAGGTTTTAAACATCTTATGTTGGTTAATTTGGTTCACGTTAATAAACATACAATAAGGATAGAAGCTGGGAGTATGACAGAGGCGTTTGAATTATATCATGCTAATGACATCATCCCCATTTTTCAGAAATATGGTTTAGATCCCTATAATGACGGCGAATGCCACTATGAACAAAATCCTGATTGTGCAGCGTAGTGTGTATTGATGTGGCTAGGGTATAAAGCGAGCAATGATAAAATTTCTTCTCGACTGCTCGACTTGTTTTCGTTATAATTCGCCAGTTTATTTTTATTCGCCTTAGCGAACGGCTAAGTATTCATTCATATTTAAAGGAAAAGAACAATGTCAACTATTGAAACAACGCAAGGTTTAGAACGTCGTGTCAGTATCACGGTGCCAGCAGAAACAGTAAAAAACGCAGTACGTGAAGAAACCAAACGTGCCGCCAAAAATGTCCGTGTAGACGGTTTCCGTAAAGGCCATGTGCCAGCACAAATCGTAGAAAAACGCTTTGGTGCCTCTATTCGTCAAGATGTGTTAAATGATTTATTACCTCGTCATTTCTTTGATTTAATGTTCAAAGAAAAAGTGAACCTTGCCGGCCGTCCAACCTTTGCCATTGAAAAATTTGAAGATGGCCAAGATTTAGTGTTCACGGCGACTTTTGAAGTGTACCCAGAAGTGACATTAAAAGGCTTAGAAAATATCAAGGTTGAAAAACCCACTGTTGACATCACCGAAGCTGATGTAGATAACATGGTGAACGTATTACGTAAACAACAAGCCACTTGGGCAGAAAGCAAAGATGCCGCCAAAGCGGAAGATCGTGTGACCATTGACTTCGTAGGTTCCGTCGACGGCGAAGAATTTGAGGGCGGTAAAGCCACTGATTTTGCTTTAGCCATGGGCCAAGGTCGTATGATCCCAGGTTTTGAAGAGGGTATCGTCGGTCACAAAGCGGGCGAACAATTTGATATTGATGTGACGTTCCCTGCGGAATACCATTCAGAAAACTTAAAAGGCAAAGCAGCGAAATTTGCGATTACCTTGAAAAAAGTCGAAATTCAAGTATTGCCAGAATTAACGGATGATTTCGTGGCGAAGTTTGGTCCAAACACCAAAACCGTCGCCGATTTACGTGCAGAAATTAAGAAAAACATGCAACGTGAATTGAAAAATGCCTTAGTTGCAAAAGTGAAACAACAAGTGATTGACGGCTTAATTGCTGAAAATGCCATTGATGTACCAGTCTCTGCGGTAGATGAAGAAATTGAAGTGTTACGCAAACAAGCGGCACAACGTTTCGGTGGCAACGAGCAACAAGCGGCACAATTACCACGTGAATTGTTTGAAGAACAAGCGAAACGCCGTGTACAAGTAGGCTTATTATTCTCTGCGGTCATCAAAGAAAACGAGTTAAAAGCGGACGAAGATCGTGTGAAAGCCATGATTGCGGATATTGCCTCTGCTTATGAACAACCCGCAGAAGTGGTTGAATATTACAGCAAAAACAATGAATTGATGAATAACGTGCGTAATGTGGTGTTAGAAGAGCAAGCGGTAGACGCTGTGTTAGCGAAAGCTCAAGTGACGGAAAAAGTGTCTTCTTTTGATGAGATCATGAATCCGAAAGCGTAATTTTACCCTCAATACCCTCACCCTAGCCCTCTCCCAGAGGGAGAGGGGACGGTTTTGTGTTAATGACGAATTTAATTTTACCTTCACCCTAGCCCTCACCCAGAGGGAGAGGGGATGGTTTTGTGTTAATGACGAATTTAATTTTACCCTCACCCTAGCCCTCTCCCAGAGGGAGAGGGGATAGTTTTGTGTTAATTACAAATTTAATTCTTCCCTCGATCAGCCCCCTCTCCCTTTGGGAGAGGGTTGGGGTGAGGGTTTAAAGTGCGGTCAATTTCTGGCGAGTTTTAAAATTCCCTAAAAATTGACCGCACTTTTTGTTTTATTATCTTGTTAAATGGTTTAGTTAAAGGCATTTTTCAGGTAGAATAGACAGATTATTATATTGAAATATGTTGGAGAACCTTATGTCCGTGATTCCTATGGTCGTAGAGCAAAGTGCAAGAGGAGAGCGTGCTTACGATATTTATTCACGTTTATTAAAAGAACGTGTGATTTTTTTAAGCGGTGAAGTAGAAGACAATATGGCCAATTTGATTGTGGCTCAATTATTATTTTTAGAATCCGAAAATCCAGATAAAGATATTAACATTTATATTAACAGCCCCGGTGGTTCCGTCACCGCAGGCATGGCGATTTATGACACCATGCAATTTATCAAGCCCGACGTGCGTACCTTATGTATCGGACAGGCTTGTTCCATGGGCGCCTTTTTATTAGCAGGTGGCACCGCCGGTAAGCGTGCGGTATTGCCCAATGCGCGGGTGATGATCCATCAACCCTTAGGCGGTTTCCGTGGGCAAGCCTCAGATATTCAAATTCATGCGCAAGAAATTTTGAAAATTAAACATACCTTAAATGAACGTTTAGCCTTTCACACGGGGCAACCTTTAGAAAAAATTGAACGAGATACTGACCGTGATAATTTTATGTCGGCAGAACAAGCGAGAGATTACGGTCTCGTAGATAGCGTTTTAGTGAAACGTTAAGAAGAGAAATTGGAAAGTAAACATGGCGAATGAAAAAGAAAACTGCTGTTCTTTTTGTGGTAAAGCACAAGATGAAGTCGGCAGATTAATTGCGGGTACTTCTGGCTATATTTGTGGCGATTGTATTGAACTTTGCCACAATTTATTGCAAGAAGAAAATACCTCGGCGGAAGAACCGCAACAGGCGGAGAACGTAGAAGAAACCAAATTACCCACCCCACACGAAATCCGTGCTAATTTAGATGATTATGTGATTGGCCAAGATTATGCCAAAAAAGTGTTAGCGGTGGCATTATATAATCATTACAAACGGTTACGCTCCAATCATCAAACCGATGAAGTGGAATTGGCCAAAAGTAATGTGTTATTAATCGGCCCAACAGGGAGCGGTAAAACCCTGTTGGCGCAAACTTTGGCCCGTATGTTAAATGTGCCTTTTGCCATGGCAGATGCCACCACCTTAACTGAGGCCGGTTATGTGGGCGAGGACGTGGAAAATGTCATCCAAAAATTGCTCCAAAATTGCGATTACAACACCGAAAAAGCTGAGCAAGGCATTATTTATATTGATGAAATTGATAAAATTACCCGTAAATCAGAAAACCCGTCTATTACCCGTGATGTGTCTGGTGAGGGCGTGCAACAGGCCTTGTTAAAACTGATAGAGGGAACCGTTGCCTCTGTGCCACCTCAGGGTGGGCGTAAACATCCGCAACAAGATATGTTGCGAGTGGATACCTCAAAAATCCTGTTTATTTGTGGCGGTGCCTTTGCCGGTTTAGATAAAATTGTGCAAAAACGGGTTCATGTGGGCAGTGGCATTGGCTTTGGTGCAGAAGTGAAAGGCGAGCAAGATGAATTAAGCTTATCCGAATTGTTCCAACAAATTGAAACGGAAGATTTAATTAAATTCGGTATGATCCCTGAATTTGTCGGCCGTTTGCCGATTGTGGCGCCATTAAGCGAATTAGACGAAGACGCTTTAATTCAAATTTTAACAGAGCCGAAAAATGCCTTAGTAAAACAATATCAAGCCTTATTTAGTTTGGAAGAAGTGGCGTTAGAATTTACCCAAGAGGCCTTGCAAGCCATGGCGAAAAAAGCCTTAGCCCGAAAAACGGGCGCACGGGGGTTACGTTCGATTGTCGAGGGCGTGTTATTGGATACCATGTATGACTTGCCATCCTTAGACAATCTGGAGAAAGTTGTGGTGGATGAAAGTGTGATTAATGACGATACCAAACCGACATTAATTTATAAATAGTGTTTTTATCTCAACAAAGTGCGGTGAATTCCACCGCACTTTTTGCTTATCCACCTTGAACTTCGCCTTGATTAACCTTATATTAACTGTTATGCAACTGAATTTGAGAAAAAGAGAAATAAGATGAACGCAGAACAAGATCAATCCCGTAATATTCCCGCCCTCCCGTTGCGTGATGTGGTGATTTTTCCCTATATGGTCATGCCATTATTTGTTGGCCGTGAGAAATCGATTCGCAGCCTTGAGTTGGCGATGGAAACCGACAAGCAATTATTATTAGTGTCACAAAAAGTGCCAGAAGTGGAAGAACCCGAAATCGAAGATTTATTTGATGTGGGTACCGTGGTCAATATTATTCAATTATTAAAACTCCCTGATGGTACGGTGAAAGTGTTGGTGGAGGGGCAACAGCGTGCCAACATTAATAAGATCACAGATAACGGCTATTTTTCTGCCAACATTAATGTGATGGCGACGAGCTATGGTGCGGAAAAAGAAATGCAAGTGTTGCGTGATGTGATGCTGAATGAGTTCGAGCAATTTGCCAAACAGAACAAGAAAATCCAACCAGAAATGGTGAACGCCTTAAGCAGCATCACTGAATTTGATCGTTTTGCTGATACTTTGGCTGCGCATTTGCCGATTGCCTTACGCCATAAACAAGCGGTGTTGGAACAGCCGAATATTCAAGCACGGATGGAATATTTACTCGGTGCGATGGAAAGCGAAACGGACTTAATGCAAGTGGAAAAACGCATTCGCAGCAAAGTCAAAGAGCAAATGGAAAAAACGCAACGCAATTATTATTTGAACGAACAAATCAAGGCCATTCGTAAAGAATTGGGCAAAGATGATGAAAGTGCAGATGATAGCGAAATTGATTTGCTGACCAAACAATTAGACGAGGCCAAACTGCCGAAAGAAGCCAAAGAAAAAGTGGAGGCCGAGCTAAAAAAACTCAAAATGATGTCGCCGATGTCTGCCGAAGCCACGGTAATTCGAGCTTATGTTGACTGGATGTTGCAAGTGCCTTGGCACAAAACCACTAAAGTAAAAAAAGACTTAGCCAAAGCACAGCAAGTGTTGGATGCGGATCATTTTGGGTTGGAACGAGTGAAAGAGCGCATTTTAGAATATCTTGCGGTACAAACTCGCTTGAACAAATTAAAAGGCCCGATTCTTTGTTTAGTGGGACCACCAGGGGTGGGAAAAACCTCCCTCGGGCAATCTATTGCCAATGCCACGGGGCGTAAATATGTGCGTATGGCTTTGGGCGGCGTGCGTGATGAGGCGGAAATTCGTGGCCACCGCAAAACCTATATCGGCTCATTACCAGGGAAATTGATTCAAAAAATGGCCAAAGTGGGCGTCAAAAATCCGCTGTTTTTGTTAGATGAAATTGACAAAATGGCCATGGATAACCGAGGCGATCCCGCCTCGGCCTTGTTGGAAGTGTTGGATCCAGAACAAAACACCAAATTCAACGATCACTATTTAGAAGTGGATTATGATTTGTCGGATGTGATGTTTGTGGCCACCTCCAATTCCATGAATATTCCTGCGCCGTTGTTAGACCGTATGGAAGTGATTCGTCTGTCTGGTTATACCGAAGACGAAAAACTGAATATTGCAACGGGTCATTTGATGGCAAAACAAATGGAACGCAACGGCTTAAAAGCGGGCGAATTAGTCATTGAAGACAGTGCGATTTTAGATATTATTCGTTATTACACTCGTGAGGCCGGTGTCCGTAGCTTGGAGCGTGAAATTTCTAAAATTTGCCGTAAAGCCGTGAAGCATTTATTGCTTGATAAAAAACGTAAATCCTTGACGGTGAACGCCGATAATTTACATGATTATCTTGGTGTAAAACGCTTTGATTTCGGTCTTGCCGATACCCAAAATCGAGTGGGCGAAGTTACAGGTTTGGCATGGACAGAAGTGGGTGGTGACTTACTCACCATTGAAACCGCCTCCGTTCTGGGTAAAGGAAAACTCACCTTTACTGGCTCGCTCGGTGATGTGATGAAAGAAAGTATTCAAGCGGCCATGACCGTGGTGCGTTCACGTTCGGAAAAATTAGGCATTGCCAATGATTTCCATGAAAAACGGGATCTTCATATTCACGTACCCGACGGCGCCACCCCGAAAGATGGCCCAAGTGCAGGGATTGCCATGTGTACCGCTTTGGTGTCTTGTTTAACGGGTAATCCAGTACGTGCCGATGTGGCCATGACGGGAGAAATTAGTTTGCGTGGTAAAGTGTTGCCGATTGGTGGACTCAAAGAAAAATTATTGGCCGCACATCGTGGTGGGATTAAAACCGTGATTATTCCAAAAGAAAATGTGAAAGATTTGGAAGAGATCCCAGACAATGCCAAAAATAATTTAACCATTCATGCGGTGGAAACCATTGACGAGGTGTTAACCATTGCCTTACAAAATCCGCCAGAGGGCGTGGAAATGGTTAAACTGTCACCGGTCAATGTTGTCAAGGTGCCACGCAGCCGAAAAACGAGCAAGATTGCGCCAACGGTGAATTAATTTTACGTTATTGAACCGCACTTTATGAAAAAGTGCGGTTTTTTTAGGAGTTTTTTTTCACAGCGGTTTCGTTTATAATTCATAAAATTTTTAGATAACAATAGGATTAATGCCCATGTTCATGGAAAAAATGCACCACGCATCAAACAGCGGTGTGGCAAAGGCTATTATGGCGGTGATCGCCATTTCATTCGTTATTACAGGTATGTACGGCTATCTCGGGGCCACCACAGACACCTCTGCGGTGAAAGTGAACGGTGAAGAAGTGTCACAACAGCAGTTCCAACAGCAATATAATGATGAATATCAACGCATGAGTAATCAGTTGGGTGCCGAATTTGCTGCGGTGGCCGATACCCCAGAATTTACCCAAGGATTACGCACTAACGTGTTAAATCGTTTAATTGATCAGCAATTATTAAGCCAATATGTGAGCGATTTAAATTTAACCGTCAGCGATGAACGGATTAAACACGAAATCGTCAAAACCCCGATGTTCCAAATTGACGGCAAATTCAGCAATGACGCTTATCAGCAAGTATTGCGTAATAACGGTATGAATGCGGATATGTATGCGCAATATTTGCGTGAAGCCTTGCGTTTAGAACAATTACAAAGTGGCTTGGCAGAAACCGAATTTTTATTACCTAAAACCCAAGCAGACTTTGCCCAATTATTTTTCCAACAACGTCAAGTGCGTTTAGCTCACTTATCTTTAGCGGATGAACTGAAGAAACAAACTGTCACAGAACAAGAAGTCGCAGATTATTACAATGCGAATAAATCTGCCTTTATTGTGCCAGAATTGGTCAAAGTGCAATATGTGGATTTAACCAAAGCCGCCATAGAAAAAAGTGTTAGCGTGACGGATACGGAAATTCAACAATATTATCAAGACAATAAAGATCAATTCAGTACCCAAGCGCAACAACATTTGGCGCATATTCAATTTGCCAATGAAAAAGATGCACTAGATGCCTATGAGGCTTTACAACAGGGGGAAGATTTTGCGGCACTGGCAAAAGCAAAATCCACCGATAAATTATCAGGTGAAAAAGGCGGGGATTTAGGTTGGCTAAATAATGGCGATTTACCGAAAGATTTTGAAGATGCCGCTACCCTTGTAGAAGTAGGTAAATACAGCACACCGATTAAAGTAGACGGCAATTACCATATTGTGAAAGTCGAAGATCGCAAAGCTGCGACGGTGTTGCCATTGGAACAAGTGAAAGACAAAGTGATCGCACAAGTACGCCAAGAGTTATTAAACACCCAATTCTACACCCTAGAGAAAAAAGTGGCTGAAAAAGCCTTTGAAGATCAAGGTTCGTTGAAATCCGCTGCGGCAGTGATTGGCGCAGACATTCAAGAAACCGATTATTTCCCACGTAATGCCTTACCCAAAGCATTGAATTTCCCTGTGGTCATCAGTGCGATTTTTGATGGTGAAATTTCACAAGGCAACATGAACTCTGAACCGATGAACGTGGGCGATCAACATTCTATCGTGGTTCGTGTACTTGACCACAAAGCTCAAGGCACCAAAACCTTAGACGAGGCCAAAGCAGAAATTACCACATTCTTAACACGCCAAAAAGCGGAACAAGCTGTGTTAGCACAAGCTGAAAATGCAGTGAAAGCCTTAACGGCGAACGGTACCTTGCCAGATAATGTGAAATTTGGTGAGCAAGAAACTTGGGTTTATGCCGAAAATAAAGATCCCGCCTTAAATGACGTGATTTTTGCCATGAAAGCCGAGGAGGGGAAAAAAGCCTATCAAGCGGCCAAAACTAACAGTGGAGATGTGGTGATTGTGGCGTTAGATAACATTGAAAATGCCAAGGTTGAGGAGGCCGTGCGTCGTCAGTTTGATCTGCAAGTGGCACGTAATAAAGCCACCGATGTACAGGTGAATTTACTCAAATCCTTGCGTGCCAAAGCAAAAATTGAAATCAATGAAGATTTCATGAAACAGCAACGTGATGAATAACTTCGCCACGCATTTAGTATAATCCCCAGAGCCTATTGTTGTGTTATCGACAATAGGCTTTTATTTTGCCGATTTTTGTAAAATTAACTGGTTTTCCACCGCACTTTATGGTATAAATTGCACCGCTATTTTTCCCCTAATCCGTAGGAAACAAAGTAGCATTATTTTTTATTAACAATACACACACAGACCCTATACAGTAAATCGGGGTGCCAAACGGTCGGTTTACTTGGTATGTGGAGGCTCAACCCCAATTAAAAGGAAAAAATATTATGGCACAAGTTTCAATGCGTGAAATGATTGACGCAGGCGTACATTTCGGTCACCAAACTCGTTACTGGAATCCAAAAATGAAACCATTCATTTTCGGTGCTCGTAACGGCGTTCATATCGTAAATCTTGAAAAAACCCTTCCGTTATTCAATGAAGCATTAGCTGAATTAACACGCATCGCAAGCAACAACGGTAAAATCTTATTCGTGGGCACCAAACGTGCCGCAAGCGAAGCCGTTCAAGCTGCAGCATTAGACTGTCAACAATATTATGTTAATCACCGTTGGTTAGGTGGTATGTTGACTAACTGGAAAACAGTTCGTCAATCAATCAAACGTTTAAAAGATTTCGAAACTCAATCTCAAGACGGAACATTTGATAAATTAACCAAAAAAGAAGCATTAGATCGTACGCGTGAAATGCAAAAATTGGAATTAAGTCTTGGCGGTATCAAAGATATGGCTGGTCTTCCAGATGCGGTTTTCGTTATCGGTGCAGACTATGAACATATTGCTGTAAAAGAAGCCAACAACCTTGGTATTCCTGTTTTTGCTATCGTCGATACCAATGCAACACCAGACGGCGTTGATTTCATTATCCCAGGTAATGATGATGCAACACGTGCAATCCAATTATATTTAACTGCGGCTGCCACTGCGATCAAAGAAGGTCGTCAAGCAGAAACTGTGGTTGAAGAAAAATTTGCTGAAGAAGTAGCAGCAGAGTAATCTGGATAAATAAGGCGTAAGCCCTATAAAAACAGGGGGCAACAGTTCCCTGTTTTAACAAATTCCCAAAAGTGCGGTGTTTTTTAATCTCTTTTTTTGAACATCGTCTTTCCATTCAAGAATCATTAGAGGACAATAAAAATGGCTGAAATTACAGCATCATTAGTAAAAGAACTTCGTGATCGTACTGGTGCAGGTATGATGGAATGTAAAAAAGCATTGGTTGAAGCGAATGGTGATATCGAATTAGCCATCGACAACATGCGTAAATCAGGTCAAGCGAAAGCCGCTAAAAAAGCGGGTCGTGTGGCTGCGGAAGGCGTGATCATTGCACGTGTTGCCAATGGTTTCGGTGTGTTAGTGGAAATGAACTGCGAAACTGACTTCGTTGCAAAAGATGCAGGTTTCTTAGGTTTAGCTAATGAAGTGGCTGACTATGCCGTGGCTAACAAAGGTATTTCAATCGAAGATTTAGCTAAACACTTTGAAGAAAAACGTGCAGCGTTAGTGGCAAAAATCGGTGAAAACATGACAATTCGCCGTGTGCAATTCTTAGATAACGTAAAAGCCTCTTACTTACACGGGGCGAAAATTGGTGTATTAGTGGCTTCAGGCTGTGGGGCAGAATGTGCTTGTGATGAAGATATCTTCAAAAAAGTCGCAATGCACGTTGCAGCAAGCCGTCCTGACTTTGTTAACCCTGAAGATGTTCCTGCTGCAGTCGTAGCTCACGAACGTGAAATTCAAGTTGACATTGCAATGCAATCTGGCAAACCACGTGAAATTGCTGAGAAAATGGTTGAAGGCCGCATGAAAAAATTCACTGGCGAAGTGTCTTTAACTGGTCAACCATTTGTTATGGATCCGTCACAATCTGTGGGTGATTTCTTAAAAGCAAACAAAACTTCTGTTTCTGGCTTCATTCGTTTTGAAGTGGGCGAAGGTATTGAGAAAAAAGAAGAAGATTTTGCGGCTGAAGTAGCGAAAATCACTGGTGGAAACGCTTAATTCGTTTTTTCTGAACCATAAAAAAACAGGCTTTTAGCCTGTTTTTTTGTTTGTGCTATTTCATGGGGAGCACTATCGCAGGATCATCTTCCGCCTCAATCTTATCGATAATCTGTTTTAATCCATAATCATCAGGATCGGGTTGTGGGCTAAATAAATCCTGTTTTGGATCCAACAGTGGATTACTTATTCCAATCCAATTTGCAATATCGTTGGTAAAATTCAAACCTGATTTAAACGCCTTATATTCATGGCGTTGATTGTCATCACTGGAAATCTTAAACAACGGAATATCATAGTGTCGTTTGCTTTTCCCCGCACTATTATGAATGCTGATCTCATTTGGGGTGATTTGATGGGCTAAACCATGATCGGAAAAATAAATCATTGAAAAAGTGCGGTGATTTTTTTGTTGATTTTGGATTAACTGTTCATACACTCGTTTAAGCATTTCATCGGTTTTCTTGATGGAAGAAATATAGCAGTTGACATTCAGGTATTTTTTCTCAATTTGATTATCGTCCATGATTTTTGGGTAATCCGTCAGGCGATCACAACTAATCGGATGCGAACCATATAAATGCAACACAATAAAGCGTTTGCCGACTTGCGGTTGTGCTAATACCTGTTGTAATTTTGGCAATAAATCAAAGTCGCTGCTGTTTTTAGATTGAAAGCTATTGCCAGATTTTAGGAAAATCCGTTCATCACTGCGATTGGCAATGGCAGAAATTGGGGTGTCAAATTCACCAAAATAACCTTGATTAGAAAGCCAATAGGTTTTGATACCGGCTGATTTGATCATGTCGATCATATTTAAAGAATAATTTCCCTCCCAGTTTTGGGTATCGGGTTGGGTTAACATTAACTTCAGTGATGCAATGGTGTTGGTGCCACCCGATGTAAAACCATCAATTAACACTCCATTTGCACTAGACATAAATGGTGTATTTTGCACTGGATAACCATAGGCGTGATGATAGTCTTTTCTGGCACTTTCGCCGATAATCAAGACATAATCATCATATTTAGACGATGTTAGCTGAGATTCCCCCCATTGGCTTTCTATCGTAAAACGATTTAATTGGGCGAGTTCATTTTTCACTTTCATGCTGGCGGTATAGGTTTCCGTGAGAAATCTTAACGGAGCCTGATCCCATAGGAAAAACACCGCAAGTACGGCAAGCAAGGCCTTATTTTTGTAAAGAGACAGCTTGCCCTGTTGGCTGAAATAGCGAAATAGGAGAAATAATCCTATGATGACAATCGGATAGGCATAGTTAAGCCATGATAATTGGGCAAAAAATTCTTTGCTTTCTTCCATATCGGTGGCAAATACGGAGGCGATATATTGATAAGAGGGTGGGCCAAAGGTGATGCCAATCGGTGCATAAAGTGCGTGCAAAATAATAATAGGAAACAGAATGAAGTAAAAAATCTTTTTGGACGCATTGAATAGCAAGACTAATCCAGCCAATAATAAAATTTCACGTAAGCTAGGTTGCGGATAGAATCCCGTACCGATTAATAATAATTTACTGGCAAAAAACAGACAAACTAACGCAAAAATCACCGCAGTTATTTGTTTGAATGATGGAGATAACACAATAAATTCCCTTTTTACAAAAAAAGCATGGCGACATTTTAGCGAATTTTAAATAGATCTGCTATGCCTATTTCCTGAAGCCTCATGTTGCTTTATAATAGCAAGCATTTTATGTCGAGTATAAGGGATAGAAAAAATGAGCAAACCAATTTACAAACGTGTGTTGTTAAAATTAAGCGGTGAGGCCTTGCAAGGTGCGGAAGGCTTTGGTATCGATCCGTCTATTTTGGATAGAATGGCCATTGAAATTAAAGAACTCGTGGAAATGGGCGTAGAAGTCGGTGTGGTATTGGGCGGTGGTAACCTGTTCCGTGGGGCGAAATTAGCCAAAGCCGGTATGAATCGTGTTGTCGGTGACCACATGGGCATGTTGGCCACCGTGATGAACGGCTTGGCTATGCGTGATGCGTTGCACCGTGCGGATGTCAATGCAAAATTAATGTCAGCGTTTCAATTAAACGGTATTTGCGATACTTACAACTGGTCCGAAGCGATCAAAATGTTACGTGAAAAACGGGTGGTGATTTTCTCTGCCGGTACAGGCAGCCCGTTCTTTACGACGGATTCAGCAGCGTGCTTGCGTGGCATTGAAATTGAGGCGGATGTGGTGTTAAAAGCCACCAAAGTGGATGGTGTTTACGATTGCGATCCTGCTAAAAACCCTGACGCTCATTTATTCCAAAAACTTACTTTTGCGGAAGTCATTGAGAAAGAATTACAAGTGATGGACTTAGCGGCATTTACGCTTGCTCGTGACCATGGTATTCCAATTCGGGTATTTAATATGGGTAAACCTGGAGCGTTACGCCAAGTGATTTTGGGCGAAAGCGAAGGCACGACCATTTCGGGTTAGTATTGCAGATTAAGATTTAAATTACATAAGGAAAAACAATGATTAACGAGATTAAAAAAGACGCACAAGATCGTATGGAAAAGAGCCTTGAGGCGTTAAAAGGACATATTGCAAAAATTCGTACTGGGCGTGCGCAACCGTCTTTATTAGATGCGATTCAAGTTGAATATTATGGTTCTGCTACACCATTACGTCAACTGGCTAACGTGGTGGCAGAAGATGCACGTACCTTAGCGGTAACGGTTTTTGACCGTTCATTGATTCAAGCAGTAGAAAAAGCGATTTTAACCTCTGATTTAGGCTTAAATCCCTCTTCTGCGGGGACCACCATTCGTGTGCCATTGCCTCCATTAACTGAGGAACGTCGCCGTGATTTGATTAAATTAGTCAAAGGCGAGGGCGAGCAAGGTAAAGTGGCGGTGCGTAATGTACGCCGTGATGCGAATGATAAAATCAAAGCCTTGTTAAAAGACAAAGAAATCAGCGAAAACGATCAACGTAAAGCGGAAGAAGAAATCCAAAAACTAACCGACAGTTTCATTAAGAAAGTCGATGAAGTGTTGGCGGATAAAGAAAAAGAGTTGATGGATTTTTAATGCTTATTTACCCTCACCCTAACCCTCTCCCAAAGGGAGAGAGGACGGTTTAGGGCAGAAAAAAATATTGCTATCTTCCTAAGGGGAGAGTGAAATAAGGAACATTAAATGAATAACTTCATCAAATTATTCCCTCTCCCTTTGGGAGAGGGCTAGGGTGAGGGTTAGCCATCATGCAAACCGCCGATTTTCGCCAACTCAAAATGCAAATTCAACGCCGTATTTCGGCTTGTTTACAATTAGCCGAAACTCATTTCCAACGCCCATTTCCCATGCCAATGGTGTGCTATGAAGTGCGAGGTGTCAAAGCCGGCGTGGCCTATTTGCAACAAAACATCATCAAATTAAACCGCACTTTATTGCTTGAAAATCCACAAGCATTTATTCAACAAGTGGTGCCGCACGAATTAGCCCATTTATTGGTTTATCAAGTTTTTGGACGAGTGAAACCGCATGGCAAAGAATGGCAAGCGATTATGCAACATCTCTTTCAACTGCCCGCCGATACCTGTCATCAATTTGATGTGCAATCGGTGCAAGGTAAAACCTATGCGTATCAATGCGGTTGCCAAATTCATCAACTTAGTCAACGTCGGCATAACAAAATTGTGAGGGAAAGTGCGGTGTATTTATGTCGAATTTGTGGCGGGAAATTAGAATTTTGTGATGAAGATCACATTTTTGCATAGAATTAGTGATTTCTCTTGTATATAAGGTTATACTAAACAAGCAGTTATGCTTAATTAGAGAGGATTTTATTATGAAAAAAACAACATTAGCTATTATGATCGGTGCATTCGCTTTTGCGACCTCTGCCAGTGCCAGTAACTGGTATGTGCAAGGGGATTTGGGGTATTCTAAAACCAAATTTACCTCTTATTCTTCTTTAAATGACAGTAAGTTTGAGCCTAGATTTAGCTTAGGTTATGATTTTGGTGATTTTCGTTTAGCAGCGGATTATACACATCATGGTAAATTTTCAGGAAATGTAAATAGCGCTAATGGTTCAGTGCCAGCGTCAGCTAAAATTTATGGAGTGGGTGTTTCTGCTTTCTATGACATTAACCTAAACAATGATATTAAACCTTATGTAGGCGTTCGTGTAGCCAGTAATATAGTTAAATATGATCAGGGCAAAAATGGCGTTTTGGTGAGTTCAACGGAAGCTAAATTAGGTTATGGTGCAATCGTTGGGGCGCAATATAAATTAGATACAAATTGGGCAGTGAACGGTGGGGTTGAGTATAACCGTTTAGGTTCTTATGAAGATACAAATGTGAACAACTACGGTGCCAAAGTCGGTATTCGTTATAGTTTTTAATTTTATTTAGCCACAACGTGGCGTAATATGCTTAGCCCCGTACACCAGTGCGGGGTTTTTTGATGCTCCGCATCTTGGTTTGCTTTTTTCTTTTTTTCTTCTCTTAAAACTTGAAATTTCCATTTTCAACCTAATCTATCTAAGCATACTTTATTTAACTAATTCAATATAAGGAAAATAAAATGAGCAAAAATCAAGAAACTCGTGGCTTTCAATCGGAAATGAAACAACTTTTACATCTGATGATTCACTCACTTTATTCAAATAAAGAAATCTTTTTACGTGAGTTAATCTCCAATGCGTCAGATGCGGCAGATAAATTACGTTTTAAAGCCCTGTCTGCCCCAGAATTATATGAGGGCAACGGTGATTTACATGTTCGGATTCAATTTGATGAAAGCAAAGGCACCTTGACCATTAGAGATAATGGGATTGGGATGAATCGTGAGCAGATTATTGATAATCTCGGCACGGTGGCAAAATCAGGCACCAAAGAATTTTTAACCGCATTGGGGCAAGATCAGGCGAAAAACAGCCAATTAATTGGTCAATTCGGGGTCGGTTTCTATTCGGCTTTTATTGTGGCAGACAAAGTAGAAGTGCGTAGCCGTGCAGCAGGGGATTCTGCAGAAAATGGCGTGCTTTGGATTTCTGCCGGCGAAGGCGAATATACCGTTGAAGATATTGAGAAAAAACAACGGGGTACAGAAATTACTTTATTCTTGCGTGAAGATGAAAAAGAATTTTTAAATGACTGGCGCTTACGTGAAATTATCGGCAAATATTCTGATCATATCGGTTTGCCTGTGGAAATTTTAGCCAAAGAATACGATGATGAGGGTATCGAGGCGGGCGTAAAATGGGAAAAAATCAATAAAGCCCAAGCCTTGTGGACAAGATCCAAAGGCGAAATTTCTGATGAAGAATACAAGGAATTTTACAAACATTTAAGCCACGATTTTGCCGATCCATTGTTGTGGCAACATAATAAGGTCGAGGGAAATCAAGAATATACTAGCCTGTTGTATGTGCCAAGCAAAGCCCCGTGGGATTTATTTAATCGTGAACAAAAACACGGTTTGAAACTCTATGTACAGCGTGTATTCATTATGGATGACGCAGAAGTCTTTATGCCAAATTACTTGCGTTTTATGAAAGGGTTGTTAGACAGCAACGATCTGCCATTAAATGTTTCTCGTGAGATCTTGCAAGATAACAAAACCACGGCAGCCTTGCGTAAAGCCTTGACTAAACGTTCGTTACAAATGTTGGAAAAATTGGCGAAAGACGAATCTGAGAAATATTTATCGTTCTGGAAAGAATTTGGCTTAGTGTTAAAAGAGGGCGTGGCAGAAGATTTCGCCAACAAAGAACAGATTGCGAAACTCTATCGTTTTGCGTCAAGTCAAACCGACAGTTCTGAGCAAAATGTATCTTTTGAAGACTATATCAGCCGAATGAAAGACGGACAAAAAGCCATTTATTACATCACGGCAGACAGCTACACCGCGGCGAAAAACAGTCCGCATTTAGAATTGTTCAACAAAAAAGACATTGAAGTGTTGTTGCTATCTGACCGTATTGACGAATGGATGTTAAGCTATTTAACCGAATTTGACGGCAAACCATTACAACCAATCACTAAAGCCGATTTGGATTTAGGCGATTTGGCAGACAAACAAGATGACAGCCAAAAAGAAAGCGAAAAAGCGTTAGGTTCTTTTGTGGAGCGTGTCAAAACCTTATTGGGCGAACGTGTTAAAGATGTGCGTTTAACCCACCGTTTGACCGATACTCCAGCAGTGGTCTCTACCGATAACGATCAAATGACCACCCAAATGGCAAAACTTTTTGCGATGAGCGGTCAGCCGGTGCCTGAAGTGAAATACACCTTTGAGCTCAATCCTGATCACGCTTTAGTGAAAAAAGTCGCTGATTTGGCAGATGAAAGCGAATTTGCTAACTGGGTGGAATTATTGCTCGAACAAGCGATGTTTGCGGAACGGGGTACATTGGAAAATCCAACGGCGTTTATTAAGCGCATGAATGGGTTGTTGAAATAATTCTATCATTACCCTCACCCTAGCCCTCTCCCAGTGGGAGAGGGGATTATTTAGGGATTTTTAGGGAAAGTTATGTCAACGTTAATTGCTTATGCCAATATTCATCAACCATTTCCAATGGATTTGGCGTTAGGTTGTGGGCAAAACAAACTCAATCCTCGGATTCAACAACGTTATCATTGCCGACAACTGGCGCAATTTCTGTTAAACAAACTTTGCAAAAAAGCCCAAATTAACACCGCACTTTTAGGGCAAATTTACCGTACTGCAAGTGGTCGCCCACAATTTCCAGTGGAAAATATCGATTTTAATATTAGCCATTCCGGGGATTGGGTGGCGGTGATATTAAATGTGGCAGAAAATGAAAAAAGTGCGGTGGGAATTGATATCGAATTTCCTCAAAAACAACGAGATTACCCCGCACTTTTAAGCCATTTTGCCTCACCTTTAGAACAACAATGGTTCGCTCAACAATCCCATCCCGAAAAGGCGTTTTATCGTATTTGGTGTTTGCGTGAGGCTATTTTGAAATCACAAGGCGTTGGCATTGTGAAATTGAACGAAGTGCAACATGATCCTGTGGCACAAACCTTACATTCTGCTTATTGTCCACAAGGTCAATTAACTTTTACTGCCGAATTCCCTTTCTATCTTGCCGTGTTTGCCGAACAAAGTGCGGTGCAAAATGCGCAATATTTTTATTGGCACGAAGATAAATTACAGCCCAAACTGTTACAAAATTGTCTGAATTATGCTGTTAATTCATCAAAATAAAAAAAATTTTGTGACCAACTTCAAATTATTAAAAAATTTTTGAAACTTTATTTCCTTTTTTTAGTATCCTAATGCGAGTTTATTTTTTAAGAATTAGGAAGATGTATGATGCCTAACATTACGCAATTTAGCCAAAAAGATATTGAAATTGTAGATGAAACCTTATTATATAAAGGGTTCTTCAAGTTAAAGAAAATTCAGTTTCGACATAAATTATTCGCCGGCGGTACCAGTGGCATTGTCACCCGAGAGTTATTGGTCAAAGGCGCAGCCTCTGCGGTGATTGCTTATGATCCCGAGCGAGATTCGGTGGTATTGGTGGAGCAAGTACGTATCGGTGCTTATAATCCAGCGTTGCCGAATTCCCCTTGGTTATTGGAACTGATTGCGGGCATGGTGGAGGAGGGCGAAACGCCTGAATCGGTGGCGTTGCGAGAAAGCGAGGAAGAGGCGGGCGTAGCAGTCACCCATTTACAACATGCGTTGAGCGTTTGGGACAGCCCCGGTGGCGTGATTGAGCGTATTCATTTATTTGCGGGCAAAGTGGATAGTCGCCAAGCGAAAGGATTACATGGATTGGCCGAGGAAAATGAGGACATCAAAGTCCATGTAGTGAGCCGTGAGATGGCCTATCAATGGTTGCAACAGGGCAAAATTGATAACGGTATTGCCGTCATGGGATTGCAATGGCTACAACTCAATTACCTCCGTTTACAACAACAATGGCGATAGTTCAAGCAAGAGGATGGTCACCATGGTAGAAAGTATTAATCAAAACAAGGATGAGCTAATTCGGTTCATTCAAATAACGGATCCTCATCTGTTTAAAGAGAAAACGGGGGAGTTGCTCGGTATTAATACTTATCGTAGTTTTCAGCAGGTATTAACCGAAATTCAACAAACCAAAACGGATTATCAATTTGTCTTAGCCACGGGCGATCTTGTGCAAGACGCCAGTGAGGCGGGGTATTTGACCTTTAGCCAAGCGGTAGAGGTGCTGAATAAGCCCGTGTATTGGATCCCCGGTAATCATGATTTTCAGCCCGTATTGGAAAAAGTGTTTAGCCAACAACCTCATATTCATGCGGATAAGCATTTGTTATTAGGGGAAAAATGGCAGATTTTATTATTAGACAGTCAGGTGTATGGCGTACCTCATGGCGAATTAAGTCAGTACCAATTAGATTGGCTTGATGAAAAATTGCAAGAATATCAAGAACGTTATTCTTTGGTGGTGCTACATCATCATTTATTATCCACACGTTCGGCATGGTTAGATCAGCATAATTTACGCAATGCCCACCAATTATTGCAAATTTTGACAAAATACGAAAATGTACGAGCGATTTTGCATGGCCATATTCATCAACAAGTGGATGATGTGTGGAATGGCTATCAATTAATGTGTACGCCGGCCACCAGTGTGCAATTTCAGCCAGATAATAATGCGTTCACCTTAGATACTTTGCAACCCGGTTGGCGAGAAATTACACTGTTGCCAGATGGTGGGATTGAAACGCAAGTTCACCGTATTCAACAAGCGGAATTTTTACCGAATATGCACGAATTAGGTTATTAATTGATTGCATTTTTTGATTTTGCGGTTAGAATAAGCACTTCCTTGTCATCGCTGAATTAGAGATCGGCGAATGATGTATGATTCACTTACTTTTTTTAGGAGTAAAAAATGTCTCTAAGCGTAGAAAAAAAAGCTGCTATCGTGGCAGAATTTGGTCGTGATGCCAAAGATACAGGTTCATCTGAAGTGCAAATCGCATTATTAACTGCACAAATCAACCACTTACAAGATCACTTTGCAGAACACAAAAAAGACCACCACGGTCGTCGTGGCTTATTAGGTATGGTTTCTCGTCGTCGTAAATTATTAGACTACTTAAAACGTACAGATTTAGCAAAATATCAAGATACTATCGCACGTTTAGGTTTACGTCGTTAATTTTTGATAAATTGATGTTAGAGCGTCCAATTGGACGCTTTTTTGTTAACCAAAATTTGCGGTAAAACAATACAAAAAGTGCGGTGAAAATTGAGATTGTTTTAAAAAACAGCAAACAAACCAAAAATTGAATTTTGATTCTTGACAGCTAATGAAATAGCCCGTATTATACGCCCCACAACTGCGGAGGAATGGTCGAGCGGTTGAAGGCACCGGTCTTGAAAACCGGCGAGGGTTTACGCCCTCCGTGAGTTCGAATCTCACTTCCTCCGCCACTTTATTCAGAGAAGCCGTTATCGTAAGATGACGGCTTTTTACTTTTCTTCCTTTTTCTTTAATTTCTTACGCAAACGTTTTCGTTATAGGCGTTTTTCCTTTATAATAAGCGTGTTTTATTTATCCCACTATTTTTCGAAGGAAAAACCAATGTTCCAAATTTTCCGTGGCTCACCAGCCTTATCTGAATTTCGTTTAAATCAACTAGCGGCTCGCTTTCAAAAAGCCCATTTACCTGTCAAATCCTGCTACGCGGAATATGTGCATTTTGCCCATTTGTCTGCTGAATTGACAGCCGAAGAAACCACAGAATTAGAAGAACTTCTGCATTATGGTCCAACACTGGCACAACACGAACCGCAGGGTGAGTGTTTTGTGGTGATTCCTCGGGTTGGCACGATTTCGTCTTGGTCATCGAAAGCTACGGATATTGCGCATAACTGCGGTTTAGATAACGTGTTACGATTAGAGCGTGGTTTAGCATTTTATTTTGCATTTGAACGTACTTTAACGGAAAAAGAACAGGTCGCATTGTGTTCCCATATTCACGACCGAATGATGGAAAATGTGGTGCGTGATCCTGCCGAAGCGGCAAAATTATTTGATCAGCAAGAACCAAAAGCCTTTACCACGGTGGATATTTTGAGTGGCGGTCGCAAGGCGTTAGAACAGGCTAATGTGAATTTAGGCTTGGCGTTGGCGGACGATGAAATTGATTATTTAGTGGAAAATTTCACCGCACTTGGGCGTAACCCTGTAGATATTGAACTCTATATGTTCGCTCAAGCCAATTCGGAACATTGCCGCCATAAAATCTTTAATGCGGATTGGGTGATTGACGGTGAAAAACAAGAGAAATCCTTGTTTAAGATGATCAAAAATACCTTTGAGAAAACCCCTGATTATGTGTTGTCGGCGTATAAAGACAATGCCGCAGTGATGAATGGCTCAAAAGTGGGGCGTTTCTTCCCCGATCAGGACGGGCAATATCGCTATCACAATGAAGATGCTCATATTTTGATGAAAGTGGAAACCCACAACCACCCAACCGCCATTTCACCCTTCCCAGGGGCGGCAACGGGTTCGGGCGGTGAAATTCGTGATGAAGGGGCGACGGGACGGGGGGCCAAACCAAAAGCAGGGCTAGTCGGTTTTTCCGTGTCTAACTTAGTGATCCCTGGTTTTGAGCAACCTTGGGAAGCGCCGTTATCCAAACCAAACCGCATTGCTTCGGCGTTAGACATTATGATTGATGGGCCTTTAGGCGGTGCGGCATTTAACAATGAATTTGGTCGTCCAGCCTTGTTGGGTTATTTCCGTACCTATGAAGAAAAAGTGAACAGCTTTGCAGGTGAAGAAGTCCGTGGTTATCACAAGCCGATTATGTTGGCAGGCGGGATTGGTAATATTCGTGCCGAACACGTACAAAAAGGCGAGATTGCCGTTGGATCAAAATTGATCGTGTTGGGTGGACCGGCGATGAATATCGGCTTGGGCGGTGGAGCAGCATCCTCTATGGCTTCAGGGAAATCCAAAGAAGATTTAGATTTTGCCTCTGTGCAACGGGATAACCCTGAAATGGAACGCCGTTGTCAAGAAGTGATTGATCGTTGTTGGCAGTTGGGTGACGATAACCCGATTTTATTTATTCACGATGTGGGTGCAGGCGGTTTATCTAATGCAATGCCTGAGCTTGTTCACGATGGTGGTCGTGGCGGTAATTTTGAATTACGCAAAATCTTAAGTGATGAACGGGGTATGTCGCCGTTAGAAATTTGGTGTAACGAATCGCAAGAACGCTATGTTTTAGCGGTGTCGCCAGAAAAATTACCGTTATTTGAAGCATTATGTCAGCGTGAACGTGCCCCTTATGCGGTGATCGGCGAAGCGACCGAAGAATTGCATTTAACGCTCAATGACAGTCATTTTGGCAACAAACCCATTGATTTACCAATGAATGTGTTATTGGGCAAAACCCCGAAAATGACCCGTGATGTCCGCTCCAGTGCGGTACAAAATTCACCCGTTTCGCAAACGAATATTGCATTAAAAGACGCGTTACATCGTGTCTTGCGTTTGCCAGTGGTGGCAGAAAAAACGTTCTTAATTACTATTGGTGACCGTTCCGTAACAGGGATGGTCGCTCGTGATCAAATGGTGGGACCGTGGCAAATTCCTGTTTCCGATGTAGCAGTGACTACCGCATCGCTCGACAGTTATCACGGCGAAGCGATGACCATTGGCGAACGTGCTCCTGTGGCATTATTAGATTTTGCCGCTTCTGCTCGTTTAGCCGTAGCGGAAAGTATTACCAACATCGCCGCTACTAATATTGGCGATATTAAACGCATTAAACTCTCTGCCAACTGGATGTCAGCGGCAGGACATCAAGGCGAAGATGCAGGGCTATATCAAGCGGTGAAAGCCGTGGGTGAAGAACTTTGTCCAGCGTTAGGCTTAACCATTCCTGTGGGCAAAGACTCGATGTCAATGAAAACCACGTGGAACGAAAATGGCGAACAAAAATCGGTGACCGCACCGTTATCGTTGGTGATTTCTGCCTTTGCTCGAGTGGAAGATGTCCGTAAAACCGTGACCCCACAATTACGCACTGATCAAGGCGATACTCGTTTGTTACTCATTGATTTAGGCGAAAAACAAAACCGCCTAGGGGCAACGGCGTTAGCTCAAGTGTACAAACAATTGGGCGATAAATCTGCGGATGTGGTGAATGTTGAACGGCTCAAAGGCTTCTTTAACGCTATGCAAACCTTGGTGCAAGACGGTAAATTGCTGGCTTATCACGACCGTTCGGACGGTGGTTTAATCGTCACATTGGCGGAAATGGCATTTGCAGGACATTGTGGATTGTCAGTAGACATTAACGAACTTGGTGATAACGATCTTGGCGTGTTATTTAACGAAGAATTGGGTGCCGTGATTCAAGTGCGTGAAAATGATTTGAACGCCGTACGTGAAGTATTGAACCAACAAGGTTTAATTGACTTAACCCACGATTTAGGCACAGTGACTAACAGCGATCAAGTTGAAATTCGCCGTGGCTCTCAAGTGTTACTCAGCGAAAAACGCTCCGAATTGCGTGGTATTTGGGCAGAACTTACTCACCAAATGCAACGGCTGCGTGATAATCCAGCCTGTGCGGATCAAGAATTTGCGGCAAAACAAAACCCCGATGACAAAGGCTTTAGTGCCCATTTAACCTACGACATCAATCAAGATGTGGCTGCCCCTTATATTGCGAAAGGACTAAAACCACGCATTGCGATTTTGCGTGAACAAGGCGTCAACAGCCACGTTGAAATGGCGGCTGCTTTCGATCGTGCAGGTTTTGAAGCCATTGATGTACATATGAGCGATTTGCATAACGCACGCCGTAACCTAAAAGAATTCAATGCGTTGGTCGCTTGTGGCGGCTTCTCTTATGGTGATGTTCTCGGTGCAGGCGGTGGCTGGGCAAAATCGATCCTATTTAACACCGCACTTCGTGACCAATTCCAAACCTTCTTTGAACGTGAAGATACACTAGCATTAGGGATTTGTAACGGTTGCCAAATGATTTCAAATCTTGCTGAAATTATCCCTGGTACCGAAAACTGGCCTCGTTTCGTGCGTAACACCTCTGAACGTTTTGAAGCCCGTGCAGCCTTAGTGCGAATCAATGAAAATCATTCCCCTTGGTTTGCAAGTATGGCGAGATCCCATATGCCAATTGCCGTATCCCACGGGGAAGGTCGGGTCGAATTTAAACATGACAACCAATTACAAGGTTTGCGTGATCAAGGCTTGATTATTGCTCAATATGTGGATAATAACATTCAACCAACCGAGGTCTATCCAGCCAACCCGAACGGCTCAGTAGACGGCATTACCGCTCTTTCCAACGCCAACGGACGTGTAGCCATTATGATGCCACACCCAGAACGAGTATTCCGTGCTGTGAGCAATTCTTGGTATCCACAAGACTGGAACGAAGACGGTGCTTGGATGCGGTTGTTTAGAAATGCGAGAGTGTTTTTTAAATAGAAAAATGTAAAAAATATAAATGGGTAGTGAAGTAAAATCATTACTCATTTTTTATTTAGGGATAAAGTTAGCTAAAACGTTTCAGTAATATAATGTCAAGAAATATTTTTTATGAGCATTCTCAATATATTATTATACTGATTAGATTTGTATAGTCAATAGGCTTTAGTTGCTCTCTTTGATAAAAATCAACAAAATATTAAATTCTTATATTATGGTAATTTTAAATGCAAAATATTGTTATTTTTACTTGAAATAGTGTTTTTAAGTAAATATCATATCTCCGGCAGTTTATAATGATATTTGGTTTTTTTATTAAGGAGAATACAATGAAAATCACTTATTTCAAATATTCGGCATTAACACTAGCTTTAATGGCGAATTGTGCTATTACCCAATCTGTGCTGGCAGAGATCTCCGAGGTTGGTCCACAACCTATTGTGAACATGCCAACTTACACCTTAAAAAATGCACATATCAAGGATGAAAGGGCATTGAGTTCGCTTAGCTTGAAGAATGTCACTAATGCAACAGTAAGTAATATTTCTATTACTCATTCAGAAAAACAAGTTGGTGCGATTAATGTGAGCGATAGTAATATCACTATTGATGGGTTAACGCTCAACGCAACGAATCCAGCAAGTTATTTTAGCTTATTATTTGATAACTCGAATGTGACGATCAATCATGCAAATGTCAATGTGTCAACCAGATCTTCAGATAATAAACCTCAAGGATTACATGGTGCTTTGGAACTTAAAAATCGCTTTAATGGTAATGATCCGGCTTCAGAGGTGCAAAATTCCTCTTTTACCAACCGGGCAGATCAAAGTGCCGTGGTAGTGTTGGCTAAAAATTATGCTATATTTGATCAGGTAACATTGAATGCGACGGGTAATAAATCGACGTTATTTGCAATAAAAGATGATTCTGCCTTGGTAGCGAAAAAAGTGACAGCTCAGAACACCCAAGGGCAGGATGGATTGTTTATTCATGTTGATACGGGTGGTTTGAAAGGAGAAACCGTTCAGGTATCACGTAAGCATAATTTGCAATTTGAACAAAGTAATATTCATGCAAAACAAGGTATTCAGTGGATGGATGCCGAGGGGCAAATGACCTTACATTTGTTGGATAGTACCTTAAATATTGAAGATCAGTTGGTGAGAATTAATGAACCGAATGATGTTAATAAGGATATTTTAACAGACATTAGTTTAGATCGTTCCACCTTAATTGGTGGTTTAAAAGAGCCAAATAGTTGGGTAGATATTGAGTTAAATAATGCCCACTGGAAAGTGACTTCCGATTCAACTGTACATCATTTATCCTCCATCGGTGAGAACTCTCATATTCATTTTGTGGATCAGAAAGATAAATTTGAAACATTAACGATTACAGGTGAATATAAAGGGGCGCATCAATTCCATGTCAATTCAAATATTTCACAAAATCAAAGTGATAAAGTGGTGATATCTGGGAAATTAAGCAATCAAGATAATAGTGCAACGCTGTTAGTCAACGACCAAAGTGGCGATCATAAATTTGATGACCCAACAACACATCTTGTTACATTATTAGAGTTGAATAATGTATCGGATAATTTAACAGTTAAATTAGGCGGGGAAAATCAATATGTCAACGCTGGGGGTTATCGCTATTATTTATATGAGCTTACTAATCCAGAGAAAGGGAAAAAAGAATGGGGGCTGACAAGTAAACTTGACATCAATAATCAACCAGAAGTTGATCCTGATTTTGGTAAACCGAAAGTAGAAGAGCCAAAAGTTGAGCCTGAAATAGAACCAGAAGTTAAGCCGGAGGTTAAACCAGAAGTTAAGCCGGAGGTTAAACCAGAAGTTAAGCCGGAGGTTAAACCAGAAGTTAAGCCGGAAGTTAAACCAGAAGTTAAGCCGGAAGTTAAACCAGAAGTTAAGCCGGAAGTTAAACCAGAAGTCAAACCAGAAGTTAAGCCGGAGGTTAAACCAGAAACCAAGCCAAACAATGGTTCAACAGTAAAACCACCAGAGTTGAATGACACAGCAAATAATTTAGCTTCTTTGCGCACTGCACAAGTTACCATGTTGGATGCAGAATTAGCGGGCATTCATCAACGTTTAGGGGATGTAAGAAAAGGTTCATCAACGAGTGTTTGGACACGTAGCGTTAATCAAAGCCAAAAATTTGATGAACAATCTGTATCCTTACTAAGTAAAACATCAGGTGGTACATTAGATACTTATAATTTACAAGTCGGTAGCGATACAGGGATAACCGATAATGTGCGTGTCGGCGGATTTGTCAGTGCTACGGCGGCTGAAATGGACTTTGATGGTTCATATAGTAAAGCTAAATTATATTCAAAAGCGCTTGCACTTTATGCGAGCTATTTGAATGAAAATGGTTTCTATGTGGATGGTGTTGCTAAATATTCCCGTTTACGTTCTGAATTTAAAACGGGAGGACAGAGCAACAAAGAGGTCACCTATCGTTATAATGCTTATACCGTTTCAACCGAAGTGGGCCGTGAATTTAGTTTTGCTGATCAATGGTCAGTGATACCGCAAGTACAATTAGGTTGGTCAACCATTTCAGGTAACAAATATGAAGATCGCTTAAATGTATTGCATAGCAAAGCAGGTGTACGTTTGGCCAAAGGTATTCAAACCAGTAGCTTGACGTTAAAACCATTTGCGGAAGTGAACGGGGTTTATGATAAATTTAACCATAATAAAGTGACATTGGGTCAACAAGGTTTTGATATTGCCCGCCTTGGTGGTAGAGTGGAAACCGCCGTTGGTTTAAGTTTATCTGGTGGTAACCATAGCTTTAGTATTCAAGCGAATAATGCCTACGGTAAACACATCAAACAACCTTGGTCTGCACAAGCAACTTATCGTTATCAATGGTAACTGAATGAGAGAATCACCATGGCGAGAAAACCATGGTGATTTTTTAGTCTAGCCTATCCTTATTGGTATAAGAAATTTGTCATCAATGTATTCTGTTACGTGATAAGATTTTTTTTGTGATCCAGTTCACAAATTCAACAAGAAATACTTTTTTTCTTTTATTTTTTCTTGTATCGTTTTGTTAAATTTAAATCGAAACGTTTCGATAAGTAAGTTTAGGGGAAAATAATAATGAAAAAAACAGCCTTACTCAATGCTCAACTTTCACATTGCATTGCCACATTAGGGCATACAGATGGAATCACCATTTGCGATGCAGGTTTACCAATTCCTGAAACAGTGGAACGTATTGATTTGGCGTTGACTGTTGGTGTACCAAGTTTTTTGCAGACATTTAATGTCGTAGTTACGGAAATGTTTGTAGAGCGAGCCGTGATCGCTGAAGAAATAAAATCAAAAAATCCTGAAATTTACACCGCACTTTTAAGTCGTTTGCAACAGCTTGAAAGCCAACAAGGCAATCAAATTCACATTCAATACGTGGCTCACGAGATTTTTAAAGAACTGACCCATAGCAATAAAGCCATTGTTCGTACGGGGGAATGTTCCCCTTATGCTAATGTGATTTTGTATTCGGGTGTGCCGTTTTAAGGGGAAAGTATGAGAAACGATCCTTTATTAAAGATTACAGGTATTGATAAATCTTTCCCTGGGGTGAAAGCCTTGTCTAATGCTTGTTTGTCTGTGTATGCAGGGCGTGCAATGGCATTAATGGGTGAAAATGGGGCGGGCAAATCGACTCTGATGAAAGTGCTGACAGGGATTTATAGCAAGGATAAAGGCACGATTGAATATCTTGGTCGTGAAGTCCATTTCAAAAATCCAAAACAGTCGCAGGAAGCAGGGATTAGCATTATTCATCAGGAATTAAATTTAGTCGGCAATTTGACCATTGCGGAAAATATTTTTCTTGGGCGTGAGTTTACCACCAAATGGGGAGCGATTGATTGGGCGAAAATGTATGCGGAAGCGGATAAATTATTAGCTCGATTGAACGTGCCACACAGTAGCCAACAGCGTTGCGGCGAGTTGTCCATTGGCGAGCAGCAAATGGTGGAAATTGCCAAAGCACTGAGCTTTGAATCCAAAGTGATTATTATGGACGAACCCACCGATGCCTTGACGGATACGGAAACCGAAGCGTTGTTTAAGGTGATTCGGGAACTCAAAGCGGAAAATCGGGGGATTGTGTATATTTCACACCGCATTAAAGAAATTTTTGCGATTTGCGATGATGTGACTGTGTTGCGTGATGGGCAATTTATCGGCGAAAAAACGGTCGCTGAACTGGACGAAGATCGCCTGATTGAAATGATGGTGGGGCGGAAATTGGAAGAACAATATCCGCATATTGAACAGCCTGTAGGCGAAGTGCGGTTAGAAGTTGACGGACTTTCGGGCAGTGGCGTAGAAAATGTCAGTTTTCAGTTACACAAAGGCGAGATTTTGGGCGTGTCGGGGTTAATGGGGGCTGGGCGTACCGAATTAATGAAAGTGATTTATGGGGCGTTGCCAAAAACGAGCGGAAAAGTGCGGTTAAATCAGCAAGAAATTTCTATCAATTGCCCACAAGACGGACTTAAGCACGGCATTGTATATATTTCCGAAGATCGCAAAGGGGATGGCTTAATTTTAGGGATGTCAGTGAAAGAAAATATGTCGCTCACCGCTCTCGATCATTTCGCTAAACTGGGACAAATTAACCACAAAGCGGAGCAAATGGTGGTGACGGACTTTATTGATTTGTTCAACGTGAAAACGCCGAGTTCAGATCAGCCTGTGGGTTTGTTGTCAGGCGGTAATCAACAAAAAGTGGCGATTGCTAAAGGCTTAATGACGCGTCCTGATGTACTGATTTTAGACGAACCCACAAGGGGCGTGGACGTGGGGGCGAAAAAGGAAATTTATCAGCTGATCAATAAATTCAAACAAGAAGGCTTGAGCATTATTTTAGTGTCTAGCGAAATGCCCGAAGTGCTGGGGATGTCGGATCGGATTTTGGTGATGCGAGAAGGCAAAATTAGCGGCGAATTTTCACGCGCAGAAGCGACCCAAGAAAAATTATTAGCGGCGGCGATTGGTAAACAAATTTAAGGTAAAGGAAAATGACAACGGAAAAAAATACATTTCAATTCGGCAAATTTTTGCTAGAACAACGTTCTATTGTGGCGTTATTGGTGTTAATCGCCATTGTATCGGCGATTAATCCTGATTTTTTCAGCGTAGATAACATCTTGAATATTTTACGCCAAACGTCTGTGAATGCGGTGATTGCGGTGGGAATGACCTTTGTAATTTTAATTGCAGGGATCGATCTTTCAGTGGGGTCTATTTTGGCTTTAACAGGGGCGATAGCAGCCAGTCTGGTGGGAGCGGAATATCCGATCTTATTGGTGGTGCCAGCCACGCTTTTATTAGGTACATTGCTCGGTTCAATCAGTGGTGTGATTGTGGCAAAAGGCAAAGTACAATCTTTTATTGCGACACTTGTGACGATGACCTTATTGCGTGGCGTAACTATGGTGTACACCGATGGTCGCCCCATTAGCACAGGATTTTCCGATACCGCAGACAGCTTTGCTTATCTCGGCACAGGCTATTTATTCGGGATTCCATTTCCCATTTGGTTAATGGCGATTGTGTTTTTGGTGGCGTGGTATGTGCTAAAACACACCCAAATCGGACGCTATATTTATGCTTTAGGGGGCAATGAAGCGGCTACCCAATTATCAGGTATTAATGTGAATAAAATCAAAGTGTTTGTATTTGCGGTAAGCGGTTTCTTATCTGCCCTAGCAGGCTTAATTGTCACGGCTCGTCTTTCTTCCGCACAACCCACCGCAGGCGTTTCTTATGAATTGGATGCCATTGCGGCGGTCGTGGTTGGTGGCACCAGCCTAATGGGTGGTAAAGGGCGTGTAATGGGAACCTTGATCGGGGCGTTGATTATTGGATTTCTAAATAACGCACTGAATTTATTAGATATTTCATCTTACTATCAAATGATAGCAAAAGCGTTGGTTATTCTCGTGGCTGTTTTAGCGGATAACTATTTAGGTACTAAAAAATCATAATTAATAGGAGATTTCACTATGAAAAAATTAACTGCTTTATCAGCTTTATTATTAAGCGGCGTATGTGGCACAGCCTTGGCACAAGATACCATTGCTTTAACCGTATCCACGCTAGATAATCCGTTCTTTGTGTCGTTAAAACAAGGGGCTGAGAAAAAAGCCGAAGAATTAGGCTACAAATTAGTGGTGTTGGATTCGCAAAACGACCCAGCCAAAGAGCTTTCCAATGTGGAAGATTTAATGGTGCGTGGGGCAAAAGTGCTGCTCATCAACCCAACCGACAGTGAAGCCGTAGGCAATGCGGTGGCGATTGCGAACCGCAACAAAATTCCTGTGATCACCCTTGACCGCAGTGCAGCAAAAGGCGAAGTGGTGAGCCATATTGCGTCCGATAACGTAGCAGGTGGAAAAATGGCAGGGGATTTCATTGCCGAAAAACTCGGCAACGGTGTGAAAATTATTCAACTGGAAGGCACCGCAGGCACATCTGCCGCTCGTGAACGGGGCGAAGGCTTTAAACAAGCCATTGCTGCCCACCAATTTGACGTACTCGCCAGCCAACCTGCGGATTTTGACCGTACTAAAGGTTTGAATGTAATGGAAAACTTATTGCAATCCAAAGGGGCAGTGCAAGCCGTATTCGCTCAAAATGACGAAATGGCATTAGGGGCATTGCGTGCCATCAGTGCGGCGAATAAAAAAGTTCTCGTGGTGGGCTTTGACGGCACCGATGACGGCGTGAAAGCCGTAGAAAGTGGAAAATTAGCTGCCACAGTGGCTCAACAACCTGAATTAATCGGTAGCCTAGGCGTGGAAACCGCTGACAAAGTGTTGAAAGGCGAAAAAGTGGAAACGAAAATTCCAGTGGATTTGAAAGTGGTGACGAAATAATAAAGAAAATCCCCTCTCCCTCTGGGAGAGGGTTAGGGTGAGGGGTTTATCACACTCATCTACCCTCACCCCAGCCCTCTCCCAGAGGGAGAGGGGGTTTTTAGATAGAATAGGAATTTATTATGAGCAAAACACTCACTATCCTAGGCAGCATCAATGCTGATCACGTCATTTCCGTTCCCCATTTTGCCAAACCTGGTGAAACCCTTACAGGACATCACTACCACATCGCCTACGGTGGCAAAGGGGCGAATCAAGCGGTGGCAGCGACAAGGTTAAGTGATGAAAATACCCAAGTGAATTTTATTGGTTGTATTGGTGATGACGACATTGGTCGAACAATGAAAAATGCCTTTGAACAAGATGGCATTAATACCCAATTTATTCATCAAATCGCCCACCAAAGCACAGGGATTGCGATGATTCAAGTAGCAAGCAGTGGGGAAAATAGCATTGTGATTTCGGCTGGTGCGAATGGTTGTTTAGATGAAAATATTGTGGAGCAAAGCCGAAGCCAAATTGAGCAAGCGGATATTTTGTTAATGCAATTAGAAACACCATTGCCAGCAGTCATTAAAGCCGCTCAAATCGCCAAAAATAACGGCGTAAAAGTGGTGTTAAACCCTGCTCCTGCACAAAAATTGCCTGATGAATTATTGGCAAATCTTGCAATGATTACGCCTAACGAAACTGAAGCAGAAATTCTGACTGGGGTGAAAGTCACCGACCTTGAAAGTGCGGTGAAATCTGCCAAAATTTTTCATCAAAAAGGCATTGAAACCGTGTTGATTACGCTGGGGTCAAAAGGTGTGTTTGTAAGTCGCTATGTAAGCCATCAGGGACAACAAGAAATCGTGGCAGGGTTCAAGGTCAACGCCGTGGACACCACCGCCGCTGGGGATACGTTTAATGGGGCATTTTTAGTCGCATTATTAGACGGCAAACCGTTACAAGATGCTATTCGTTTTGCTCACGCTGCAGCGGCGATTAGTGTTACCAGAGAAGGGGCACAGCCGTCTATTCCGACTAGAGCAGAAACGTTGGATTTTTTAACCGCACATTGATATATTGTAGGAGCGTATTGCATACGCCCTTATGCTCGATCTGTTTTTGGGCGTATGCAATACGCCCCTACAATACACCCTACGATTATTAAGGTTTCAACATTATGGCAACAATGAAAGACATTGCACGGCTCGCACAGGTTTCCACCTCCACGGTGTCGCTGGTTATTAACAATGCCCCCAATGTCAGTCCAGCGATGCGATCTAAAATAATGGCGGTGGTAAACGATCTGAATTACAAACCGTCAGCCCTTGCTCGTAGTCTCAAAGTCAAAGAAACTCGTACTATCGGAATGCTCGTCACCACCAGTGATAACCCATTCTTTGCAGAAGTGGTAGCAAACGTAGAACGTTATTGTAACCGATTGAATTACAACCTGATTTTATGCAATACTGATGACGAACCACAACGCTTAGAAAAAAATATCCAAACCTTGATTCAAAAGCAAGTAGATGGTTTATTGTTAATGTGTACTGAAAGCCATTTTCAGACCCAACAAGCTAAACCGTTAAATTTAACCTTGCCTTGTGTGATTATGGACTGGTGGCCAACGGAAGTGTGTGCAGATAAAATCGTGGAAAATTCAGAACTTGGCGGCTATCTTGCGACAAAAACCTTAATTGAATATCATCATCAAAAAATTGGCATTATCACCGGTAGCCTAAAAAAGCCGTTGGCACAAAACCGTTTAAAAGGCTTTAAACAGGCGTTAAAAGAGCATAATTTGGCAATCAATAAGCAATGGATCATTGAAAGCCATTTTAATTTTAATGGTGGGATTTGGGGAATGGAGCAGTTACTTAGCCAAAAAGAACGCCCAACGGCAGTGTTTTGTTGTAGTGATACCATCGCTCTTGGTGCCTATCAAGCCTTATGGCGACAGGGTTTATCCGTGCCACAGGATATGTCGATTATCGGTTATGACAATATTTCTCTTTCTCAATATCTCAGCCCACCACTGACGACTATTCACCAACCGAAAAATCGACTGGCGGAAATGGCGGTGGATACGTTGTTACAGCGAATTAAAAACTCTGCAGAAAATTACCGCACTTTGATGTTGGAGCCGAGTTTAGTGTTACGAGAATCGGTAATAAAACGTTAATTTTTTCTTTTTTCATTTCTCTTACTGGCTTTTTTCTCATTAGTCTTAGCCTTTTTCTACTTAGAATAGTACAATGCTTGACAAGAAAATAGGAAAACAATATGAGATTAGATAAATTTTTAGCCGAACAAACCGGCCTAACCCGCTCGCAAGCCACCAAAGCCCTAAAACAAAGTGCGGTGCAAATTAATGGAGAAATTGAGAAAAGTGGGGCAAGAAAAGTGTCCTCGCAAGATGAAATTTTGTTTAATGGCGAACGTCTTGAATGGGTAGAGGGGAAACAATATTTTATGTTTAACAAGCCACAAGATGTGGTGTGTTCCAATGATGATGGAGAATATCCGACCATTTATCAATTTTTTGATTATCCGTTGGCTGGGAAATTGCACAGTGCAGGGCGGTTGGATGTGGATACCACAGGATTGGTGTTGTTGACCGATGATGGGCAGTGGTCGCACCGTATTACGTCGCCGAAACATCATTGTGAGAAAACTTATTTAGTCACCCTTGCCGATCCTGTGGAGGCCAATTATCAACAAGCCTGTGAAAGTGGCATTTTATTGCGTGGCGAGAAAGAGCCGACTAAACCAGCGAAATTAGAAATTTTAGACGATTACAACGTGAATTTAACCATTTCTGAGGGGCGTTATCATCAGGTCAAACGCATGTTTGCGGCCTTAGGGAATAAAGTGGTGGGGTTGCACCGTTGGCGAGTGGGGAATATTATTTTAGATGACGATTTAGCCGAGGGCGAATTTAGAGCCTTGACCGAACAGGAAATTTTAGGAGTCATACATGAGTAAACCTTATAAAGCCGGCGTGCTTTTTATTTTAACGCTCGGTATTTTATCCATGTTACCGCCGTTGGGAATCGATATGTATTTGCCAGCGTTTTTGAATATCGCCCAAGATCTAAAGGTGGATGCCGAGCAAGTGCCTTATACCTTGACGCTGTTTACCTTTGGCATGGCCATTGGTCAGTTATTTTGGGGACCGATTGGAGATAGTTATGGACGCAAGCCGAGTATTTTGCTTGGTATTATTGTCGGGGCATTTTCCGCTCTTGCTTTAACGGCGGTGGATTCTATTCAACATTTCACCGCACTTCGCTTTGTGCAAGGCTTTTTTGGTGCGGCTCCTGTGGTGTTAGTGGGGGCATTGTTGCGTGATTTGTTTGATAAAAATGAGCTATCAAAAATGATGTCATTAATTATGTTAATCGTGATGGTCGCTCCGCTCATTGCACCGATTTTAGGGGGATATATCGTCACCTATTTTAACTGGCACATGATTTTTTATATTATTGCCGTGGCAGGATTTTTAAGTGTGTTGCTAGTATTTTTCTTGGTACCTGAAACCCATAAAAAAGAAAATCGTGTCCCATTACGGTTAAATATTATCGCACGTAATTTTGCGACTATTTGGAAACAAAAAGAAGTGTTGGGTTATATGATTTCATCTGGCTTTGGTTTTGGTGGGATGTTTGTGTTCTTAACCCTTGGCTCCATTGTGTATATTGATTTATACGGTGTGTCGGTGGAAAACTTTGGTTATTTCTTTATGCTGAACGTTGGCGTGATGACGATTGGATCCTTTTTAAATGGACGTTTGGTGCATAAATTAGGTGCAGAGAAATTATTACAAGGCGGTTTATTGGTACAATTTATTGCCGGCATGTGGTTGATTTTAGTAGCGGTGTTTGATCTCGGATTTTGGCCAATGGCGATTGGTGTGGCGATTTTTGTCGGACAAAATGCCTTGATTTCTTCCAATGCCATGGCGTCTATTTTGGGGAAATTCCCGAATATGGCAGGCACGGCAAACTCCATTGCAGGAACGGTACGTTTTGGCTTGGGTGCGACAATCGGTTCGTTGGTGGCATTATTAAAATTAGATACAGCGAAACCGATGTTATTTTCCATGGCCGCTTGTGTGATTGTGGCCGTGTTAACCTATTATTTTTTAACTTATAAAACCCTACAAGGTCGTCAATAATGGCATTACAACGTTGTCCCGAATGTCGGCGAAAAATCAGTGAAAGTGTGGAAATTTGTCCCCATTGTGGTTTTTCTTTTAAAGAGGAAGATTTGGAAATTTATCGCCAAAAACTCGAGCAACGCCGTTTGCATAATCAACAATTAAACCGCCAGAATGTGAAAGTGCAGTTGTTTTGGTTGGTGGTGTTTGTGCTAGTGATTGCGGGAGCGGCGTGGTGGAATGGTTGATAACAAGCTAATTTAATCGGTTTAAATGACAAAGTGCGGTGGAATTTTAACAAATTTCACCGTTTTTTTATTTTTTATGCTGATATTTTAATCAAAAGTAATCGTAGTGTTAAAAAAGTGATTATTTTTATAAAAGATTGTTTTTTTAGTTCGCTTTTCTGTGTTTTTGTTGTTATTTTAGTTTTATATATTGCATATGTTCTATTTTTAAGTGTTATATTCCTTATTTTATCGGTGTTGTCGGTTATTTTTAGCATATTTAGCTTATCTATGTTTTGCATATTGGCGTTAAAACGATTAAGATTTTTACACATTATTATTTTGAGGAATCATGATTATGACAACATTAAGAAACGATCCACGAAAAGTGGCTATTGCTTCGATGGTTGGTACGGCTATCGAATTTTTTGATTATTATATCTATGCAGCAGCCGCTGTATTGGTTTTTAATACACAATTCTTTCACAGCGGTGACCCATTATCCAATGAATTACTTTCCCTTTCAACCTTAGCATTAGCCTTTTTTGCTCGTCCTATTGGTTCAGCGTTATTTGGTCACTTCGGCGATAAAATTGGTCGCAAGAAAACCCTTGTTGCTTCATTATTGTTAATGGGCTGTTCAACCGTTATGATTGGTCTTTTGCCGAATTATGAGTCTATTGGTATTTGGGCACCTGTATTGCTTTGTTTATGTCGTATTGGCCAAGGTCTTGGCTTAGGCGGTGAGTGGGGCGGTGCTGCTTTAGTGGCCACAGAAAATGCACCGGATGGCAAACGTGCTTGGTACGGCACATTCCCACAATTAGGTGCTCCGGTCGGTTTATTTTTAGCCAATAGTGCGTTCTTTACGGTGAGTTACCTTTGGGGACACCAAGCTTTGGTGGAATGGGCATGGCGTATTCCGTTTATTTCTTCTATTGTCATGGTGGTTATCGGCTTGTATGTGCGGTTAAGTTTGCATGAAAGCCAAGTGTTCCGTGAAACTGAGCAACAAGGAAAAATTCAAAAAGCACCTGTCAGTGCGGTATTTAGACATCACTTAAAACCGTTGATTTTAGGTACTTTGATTATGACGGCCACCTATGTGTTGTTCTACATTATGACCGCTTTTGCACAAGTTTATTCCAGAAGTCCGGCCAAATTATCTGACGCAGGCTATCCAATGGGCTTAGGAATTGAACCGAATGTGTTTACTGGTTTGTTGTTATTAAGTGCTATTGTATTTGGTATTTTCACTAGTATCTCAGGCATTTATGCGGATAAAATCGGTCGTCGTAAGTTTTTGATTTATGTCACTTCTGCTATGATCGTATTTGGTTTATGTATGCCAATGTTCTTATCTAATGGCACACCTTGGACCGTCTTTGCATTTTTAGTGGTAGGAATGGCATTAATGGGCTTTACTTTTGGTCCAATGGCGGCATTATTACCAGAGTTATTTCCAACCGAAGTGCGTTATTCTGGTTCTTCCTTGGCTTATAATTTTGCCTCTATTGTCGGTGCAACGGTAGCTGCCACTTTTGCGGTACAGATTAATGCCAATTATGGAATTTTGGGAGTAGGTCTTTATCTTGCCGTCAACTCCGCATTAACGCTTGTGGCATTATGGCTTTCTAAAGAAACCAAAGATATGGCGTTAGATGAAGTGTTAGCGTATTAATCCAAGGTATAACGTATCAAGAAAAATGGGGACGATAATTCGTCCCCATTTTGCTAAACTGCGGTCTTTTTTTCACTATTTTTTCTTCGCATATTTCAAACTATCAATGGCCACCGCTAAAATAATAATCGAACCTTTGATAATATATTGCCAGTAAGGATTGACTCCGATGTAGGTTAAACCGTAGTTAATGACGGTAAAGATTAATACCCCCGTCACCACACCGATAATGGTACCCACACCACCAGCGAATGATACACCACCGACTACGCACGCCGCAATAGCGTCCATTTCATACATAAAACCAAGGTTGTTAGTGGCAGAACCGATACGACCTGCTTCAAGCATACCGCCGAAAGCGTAGAATGCACCTGCAAGGGTATAGATCACTAATAAATTTGTCACCACATTGACCCCTGATACTTTTGCCGCTTCTGGGTTGCCACCAATTGCAAAGATATTTTTACCAAAACGGGTTTTATTCCAAAGTGTCCACATAATAATCGTGGCAACAATGGCATAAATCGTAATATAAGAGAGTTTAAACGAACCAAGTCGGAAAAAGCCTTGAGCGAAGTCAGAGAAACTGTCCGTAAAGCCTGCAATCGGTGAAGAACCTACCGCATCATAATAGAGCGAGTTGATCCCATAAACGATAATCATGGTACCCATGGTGGCAATAAATGGCGTTACATTTAATACTGCAATCACGAAACCGTTCAACAAACCAATTAATGCACCGATGGCACAAACCAGCAAAACAACCGCAATAATGGGCATTTCAGGTAAATCAGGGAAAACCCGATTAAGATTATCCATACCTTGTAGCATGGTGGCAGAAACCACCGCCGCTAAACCCACTTGACGACCAGCGGATAAGTCAGTCCCTTGTACCACCAACAAGCCGGCAATACCCAGTGCAATAATTAACCGTACAGAGGATTGGGTTAAAATGTTACTGAAATTTCGCAACGTCAAGAAAGTTGGATCCTGTGCAATAATTACTAAAAGCAAAATTAATAATACAAAGTAAATGGCATTTTGTTAAAAAAAATCCCACGTTTTATTGTCTTTGATAACCATAACAACCTTCCTTTTTACATCGGTTATAAATATTTCGCCGCAAGTTGTAAAATTTCTTGTTGCGACGTTTTACTTGTTTCTACAATACCGGCCACTTTGCCATTACTCATGACCAAAATACGGTCGGTTACCCCGAGCAATTCTGGCATTTCAGAGGATATCATAATGATGCCTTTGTCTTTTTGAGCAAGCTGCATAATGAGCTGGTAAATCTCAAATTTCGCTCCTACGTCAATCCCTCTAGTGGGTTCATCGAGCATTAAAATATCTGGTTGAGTAAGCAACCAACGACCAATTACCACTTTCTGTTGGTTACCACCCGAAAGGGAACCAATATTGGTTTTATGGGACGGGGTTTTCACATTCATGGCATCAATCACCCATTGGGTATCACTGCTCATTTTCTTATTGCTTAATAACCCCCATTTGCTGATATAGGATTTCATATTAGAAATCAAAGAGTTGAACTCAATACTCAGGTTAGCATAAATCCCTGTAGAACGGCGTTCTTCGGTAACGAGGGCAAAACCATTATTAATCGCATCAAGTGCGGTGCGATTTTGTACGATTTTTCCATTGAGTTTTACCGTACCGCTTTGTTGTTCACGTACACCGAAAATGGTTTCCACAATATCCGTGCGTTTCGCCCCCACTAAACCTGCCACGCCCAAAATTTCACCTTTGCGTAATTCAAAGCTGACATCTTGAATAGAGGGTTGATTTTTGGCAGTTAAATGTTCTACTTGTAAAATCACTTCTTTTGGCTGATTGGTTTTTGGTGGGAAACGTTGGGTTAATTCACGTCCAACCATCATGGCCACAATGCCGTCCATAGTCGCACCTTTAACTGGCACGGTATTAATCCATTTTCCATCACGTAAAATGGTGATTTCATCACAGATTTTGAAAATTTCATCCATTTTATGGGAAATATAAATAATGCCACAGCCCCGATCTTTTAATTTTTGGATAATTTTAAAAAGGTGTTCCACTTCTTTTTCAGAAAGGGAAGAGGTCGGTTCATCCATGATCACGATCTTGGCATGATAAGAGAACGCTTTTGCAATCTCAATCATTTGCATTTGAGAAACGGATAAATTGGCTACTTTTTCTTTGGGATCAATATCAATATCCAATTCATCAAAAATGGCTTTGGTTTCGTTGTACATTTTGGCATGATCCACGAACATGCCTTTTAATGGATAACGGCCTAACCAAAGGTTATCCATCACGCTGCGTTGACGCACTAAATTTAATTCTTGATGCACCATCGAAATCCCATTTTCAAGGGCTTCTTTTGATGTTTTGAAATTAACCGGTTGGCCTAAGAAGAGAATTTCACCCTCATCTTTGGCATAGATCCCGAATAAACATTTCAATAGGGTAGATTTTCCCGCTCCATTTTCCCCCATTAAGGCATGGACAGAGTGGGATTTGACCGCCAGATTAGCACCGTCTAACGCCTTTACCCCAGGGAAAGATTTACTAACATTGGTCATTGTGAGTAGCACTTCTTGTGTCGCCATATCTCACCTCAAATTAAATCATTAAAAACAACAGGGCTTGTGAAAAAATCACCTTGATAGCTCTCACAAGCCCTCAATATTAGACAGACTTATTTTAAGAATTTATCCAAGTTGTCTTTGTCAACACCGACATAAGGCACGCGCACTACACGGTTTTCAAGTTTAAAATCAGCACCCTCTGTTGGTTCTTTACCTTTGACCAAGTTATCTGCTAATTTCACTAACACTTTAGCTTGGTTAACACCGTCATTTAACACCGTACCAGCGACTTCGCCTTTTTTGATTAATTGCAACACTTCTGGTAAGGCATCCACACCGAATACTGGTAATTTTTTACCATGGGCTTTCACCGCTTCTAATGCCCCCATTGCCATACCGTCATTGTTAGAAATGATCACTTCAATTTCGTTTGCTTTACCACTTGAAAGCCACGCATCAGTTTTATCTTTCGCCAATGCAGCATCCCACATACCGGTATCAATAAATAATTGTTCAGTGCCGATACCTTGTTTGTTTAATTGTTCCACCACATATTTCGTACGTGCTTCTGCATCTGGGTGGCCCGGTTCACCTTTCAATAACACATATTGAATTTTGCCGTCTTTATTTAAGTCAAGGGCAGGATTGGCTTTCCATTGTTTTGCAATCAAATCTGCTTGAATTTCACCAGATTCTTTTGGATCGGTACCCACATAGTAGGCTTTGTCATAACTACCAATGGCTTTTGCACCTGGGTCTTTGTTAAAGAAAATCACTGGAATATCTTCGCCTTGGGCTTTTTTGATAATGGTTGGTGCGGCTGATGGGTCAACAAGGTTAATGGCTAAGGCTTTTACCCCTTTAGAAATTAACACATCCACTTGGTCGTTTTGAATAGATTGGGCATTTTGCGAGTCATTCATTAACAACTCAACATCTTTGAGTGGTTCTGCATTTTTAGCAATTTCTTGACGCATTAACGCCATGAAATTGTCATCATATTTGTAAATGGTTACACCAATACGGTCAGCCGCTTGTGCTGCACTGCTTGCTAAGCCTAAACCGATAGATAATGCGACTGCACTTAATACTGCTTTTTTCATAACAATGTCCTCATTAATTGATTAACTAAAATGATGAAATTACCGCAAAATTGTTTAAATAAAACACAACAACCTTGTGTAATATGACTAAGATACACTATTTTTTTTCTCAATACTGTGATCTCTCTCACACTTTTGAAAAAAAGTGTAAGCGTTTACAAAAAAATTATTGCGGATAACAACTGTCCGTAGAAAAGCGTCTGACCAATGTTGGGTTAAATTGCGTATGAATTGGCGTATCAATTTTTTCATTGACCAAACTTAACGCTAATTTAGACGCATAAGTTGCCATTAAATCAATAGGATAGCGGATAGTTGAAAGTTTTGGCACCAAATGGCTCGCAATCGGCATATCATCAAACCCGATTAAGGAAAATTGACGTGGTACATGGATATTATTTTCCGTTAGCACGGATAATGCTCCCGCTGCCATACTATCATTGTAAGCCACCACGGCGGTTAAATCCGAATGATAGCTCAATAAATCCACCATTGCCGCTTCACCTCCCTCAAAATCAGGGCTATTTTGTACGCTAGTATTTTCAATTAAGGGTAAATGATATTGTTGAAGTGCGGTTAAATAGCCTTGTTTTCTTTCTCGTTCATCATTAATTTGATGGTTTGAACCGATATAACCAATTTTACGATGTCCCAATTTTATTAATAATTCTGTACCTAAAAAGGTGCCACGTTGGTTATCCAAACTGACGCAACGGTGTTCATAACCGGCAATACAGCGGTTAATGATCACCATGCCGGGGACTTGTTCTAAATAGGCAATAAGTTCTTGATCGCTCAACCCTTTCGAATGTACAACTAAGCAGCTACAACGTTTACGCAAAAGGGTTTCAATGGCTCGGCGTTCTCGTTCTGCTTGATGATATCCCATGCCGATTAACATGGTTTTACCGTATTCATAGGCAACCTGATCTACTGCTTTGACTAAAATCGCAAAAAACGGATCAGAGACATCCGTTACCACCACACCGAGCGTATCGGTATTTTGTAAGGCCAAGGCTTGTGCATTCGCATTAGGCGAATAGCCCAAATTTTGCACCGCACTTTCTACCGCAAGGCGAGCGGTTTCACTGCAAGAGGCGTTGTTTAATACCCGAGAAACTGTCGCCACAGACACGCCTGCTTGTTTGGCTACATCACGAATGGTAATCATACTTTTCTCCCAATATAACAATGATGTAGGGGCATATTGCATACGCCCTTATGCTCGATCTGTTTTGGGCGTATGCAATACGCCCCTACATTTCGCTCCTACATTCCGCCCCACATTCAAAGATACATAATGAAAACGTTACCACTTCATTTTTGTCATTTCAACCCAAAAATACAATAAATTTTTCAAGTTTTTTTCAAAAATATGATCTACGTCACAGATTATTTCAAAAAATCTGCTATCTTATACCCAGTTAAATGTAACCGTTTCCGTTTTATCAAACGTAAGGACATATTATGAGTATTATTTTTGATCCAACTGAACATCCACATCGTCGTTATAATCCGTTGACAGACCAATGGGTGTTAGTGTCGCCCCACCGAGCCAAACGCCCATGGCAAGGGCAACAGGAAAAAGTTAACGAAGAACAAAAACCAAGTCACGATCCGAATTGTTATCTTTGCCCGAGAAATAAACGCATTACAGGCGAATTAAACCCTGATTATCAGCAGCCTTATGTGTTTAAAAATGATTTCTCTGCCTTATTAGAAGATACGCCAGCCCCTGAAACGTCTAGCGATCCGCTATTTCAGTCGGTGCAAGCTCAGGGGGAAAGTCGAGTGATTTGTTTTTCACCGGATCATAGCAAAACCTTGCCGTTATTAAGCGTGGCAGAAATTAGCCAAGTGATTAAAGTTTGGCAACAACAACTTATGGAATTAGGGCAAAAATATCAATGGGTGCAAGTGTTTGAAAATAAAGGTGCCGCTATGGGCTGTTCCAATCCCCATCCTCATGGTCAAATTTGGGCCAATAGCTTTTTGCCAAACGAAGTGGCTCGGGAAGATCAAACCCAACGCCGTTATTTGGCAGCACATCATTCGCCTATGTTATTAGACTATGCTCAACGTGAACTACAATTAAAAGAACGCATTGTGGTGGAAACTGAACATTGGTTAGCCGTGGTGCCTTATTGGGCGGTGTGGCCGTTTGAAACCCTATTAATGCCGAAAAAAGCACAAATTAAACGTTTAACCGATTTAACCGCAGAACAAGCGGACGATCTGGCGTTAGCCTTGAAAAAATTGACCACTAAATACGACAATTTATTTGAAACCAGTTTCCCTTATTCCATGGGCTTTCATGCCGCACCGTTTAATGGTGAACCCAATGATCACTGGCAATTACACGCCCATTTTTATCCGCCATTATTACGTTCTGCCACAGTGCGAAAATTTATGGTGGGCTATGAAATGCTAGGCGAAAGTCAACGAGATTTAACCGCCGAACAAGCCGCAACAAGATTACGTGAATTAAGCGAAGTACATTATAAAGAAGGAAAATAACATGATCCCTTTACCAACCGCAAAACAATTATTTGAACAAAAATTTCACCGCACTTCAGAATTAAACATCTATGCCCCAGGGCGAGTGAACATTATTGGCGAACACACCGATTACAACGACGGCTTTGTGATGCCTTGTGCGATTAACTATGGCACCGCCGTTTGTGGTGCGAAACGTGATGATCATCTGTTTAACGTGTATGCGGCGGATTTAGAAGATAGCGATCAATTTTCTTTAACGGAAGAAATCACCCCAGTCGCCGACAAAAAATGGACAGGCTATGTGCGTGGTGTGGTGAAATTTATTCAGCAACATTACCCTGAATTTAAACAAGGGGCAGACTTGGTGATCTCTGGCAATGTGCCACAATCTTCGGGTTTAAGTTCTTCCGCTGCCCTTGAAGTAGCGGTGGGGAAATTTTGCCAACAGTTAGGCAAGTTAGCGTTAACTAATACCCAAATTGCCTTAATCGGTCAAATGGCTGAAAACAAATTTGTCGGGGCAAATTGTGGCAATATGGATCAGCTTATCTCTGCCTTAGGTGAGCAAGACCATTTACTGATGATCGACTGCCGTAGCCTTGAAACCGTTTCCGTGCCAGTGCCTGAAAATATTGCCGTGATGATCGTCAACTCCCATGTGAAACATGATTTAGTCACCGGTGAATACAATACACGCCGTCAACAATGTGAACGTGCCGCCGAATTTTTTGGCGTAAAAGCCTTGCGTGATGTGTCGATTGAACAGTTTAAACAACGTGAAGCCGAACTCATTGCCTTTGATGAAGATACCGCTAAACGAGCCAGACATATTGTGACGGAAAATCAACGTGTATTAGATGCCGTTCAAGCCTTAAATCAAGGCGATATTTCTACGCTAGGCAAATTAATGGGACAATCCCATGATTCCATGCGTGATGATTTTGAGATTACCATTCCCGAAATTGATTATTTGGTGGAATTGGCCCAAGTGGCCGTGGGTGAAACTGGCGGTGCCAGAATGACTGGCGGTGGTTTTGGGGGCTGTATTGTGGTGGTCGCTCCGGTAGAAAAAGTCGAGACAGTACGTCAACTGATTGCCGACAATTATCAAAAACAAACCGGTATTAAAGAAGAATTTTATGTGTGTACTGCGTCACAAGGAGTACAGGTATGTCTGTAAGCGTTGAAACCACCAAGGTGTTGGCACCTGATAAGCACGCCTTACAGCTTGTGACCTTGACCAATCAACAAGGCATGCGAGTACAATTTATTGATTGGGGAGCCACTTGGGTATCTTGTGTCGTACCAGTGGGTGATGAAAAGCGTGAAGTATTGCTTGGTTGCAAGTTGGAAGATTATGCTAAACAAGGCGTCTATTTCGGGGCGACCATTGGGCGTTATGCCAATCGCATTGCCAACAGCCAATTTGACTATCAAGGGCAAACCATTAAACTCACCGCCAATCAAGGCTCACATCAGTTACATGGTGGGCCGATTGGCTTTGATAAACGACGTTGGCAAATCGAACAAACCGAGGAAAAGTGCGGTGAAAATGGGGTGATTTTTTCCTTAACTTCCCCTGACGGTGAGCAAGGCTTTGTAGGCACGGTTAAGGTTCAAGCAATTTATCGTTTAACCGACGATAACGCCCTGATTGCCGAATTTAAGGCCATTTCCGATCAAGATACGCCATTAAATTTAACCAATCATGCCTATTTTAATTTATATCATGCCGAACAGGGCAGTGATATTCGTGAGCATTTGTTGCAACTCAATGCGGCACAATTTGTGCCGGTGGATAGTCAAGGTATTCCCAATGCACCTTTGAAATCGGTGCAACATACTAGCTTTGATTTCCGCCAAGCAAAAGCCATTAAACAGGACTTTTTACAAGATGAGCAACAGTTGACCAAAGGTTACGATCACGCTTTTTTATTAGGCACAGGACATGAAAAAACAGGTGCGATTTTGACCGCACCTGATGGATCTTTACGTTTAACCCTGACGACCAGTCAACCGGCTTTACAGGTTTACACCGGCAATTACTTGCAAGGCACCCCGACCCGAGCCGGAGGTGAATATGCCGATTACACCGGCATTGCCCTTGAAACCCAAGCCTTGCCAGATACGCCAAACCATCCTGAATGGTGGCAATATGGGGGTATGGTGAAAGCTGGGGAAACCTATCAGCAGTGGACACGATTTCAGTTTGGTTAATCATTATTGGGTACATTGATTGTACCCAATCTTTTTTCATTTCTTTTTATTTTCACCCCCTTTTTTCTTTTTTCTCAGGTTCTGAGTATATCCAATTGTGCAAAAAAAAAACAATGTTAGAATGGGTTTTGTTCAGTTGAACATCGTATTTTATTAACCAAACAAGGAGTTTCTTATGGGCGATTTTAGTTTCAAAGGCGGTTATATCTATAATGGTATTCACAAAGTGGGCAATGTAAAAGGTGGTCGCATTTTCAAAGGCGATACCAATTTAGGCTGCGGCAACCAGCTTGGTAACGTGAAAGATAATTACATCAATGACGGCGCCCACGCCCCTGGTACGGGTAAACGTATTGGCAATATTCAAAATGGCAATGTGTTTGCAGGCAATGGAATGACCGCACAAGGCACACGCATTGGCAAGGTCAGCGATTATAAAATCAAAGGCATTGACGGCGAAAGCGATGCGATGATTGTGGCGGTGTATCACTATTTTGTGAAAAATATTCTGTAACGCATTTGTAACAGCAAGGACGAAAATATGCCAAAACAAGCCGATTTTTTAACCGCCGTTAATCAATTCATCGCAGACGGCAAAGCACTCGATCACCGTTATCATTCGTTTGATTTTTGCTATGCCCATTTTCACCCCAGCAATCCCGCGCGTGAAAATGTGGAAATCGGCTGTTTTGTGTTGTGGAGTTATTTAGCCAGCTGGGGAATGTTGCGGGGCAGCAGTTTTTTATTGCAGAAAAATCCAGCCTATTTAACTGAAACCGTGCGATATATTCTCGCTCAAGACCCGACATTATGGGCAATGAACATCGAACCCGAAAATTTTGACACCATTCTCAAGTTATACGACGACATTGAAAAATGTATTATTGAAAAGAATGAACGCAGCCTTGTGTTAGTCACCAAAATTCTGCTCGGCGTATTCGGCATTGTGCCTGCCTATGATGAAAACTTCACGCAAACCTTTAAATCTTTTTCAGCAAACTATCACCCTGATAAAAAAGAATGTGGCTTTACCAGTGTGAACAAACATTCTCTAGCCGTCATTCACCAATTTCACCTTGCCCATCAACACGAGATTGAGCAAATTCAAGCCCAACACAAGATTATTGATTTTCGTGGCAAACCAACCCCATTAATTTATTCGGCAGCGAAAATTATCGATATGTATGGCTTTACCAAAGGCTTGAAAAACTAACCGATTTATTAACAACCCGTATTAGGAGAACAGATTATGGCGAAGAAATCCGCTTTTTTAAATGGCTATCTTATTGAAGAAAATGAAGATGGCAAAATTTTCGTGCTAGAACAATCGAAAAAAGGCACGGTAACTAAATGTTTAGAAGACATTGCGGCAGCAATCGGTTTTGAACATAAAGCCGACTGGAATACCCGCACTTTCGGCGCAAATTTAGTCAAACACGCAGGCGAGAAAAAAGAAGCGGATTTCGATGTGAATGACGAGAAATTCCGTGTGCGTATTTTAGCGTCAGGCACAGTAGAAACCTTTCAATATAAAGCGGAAGGCACAGTGCGGTCTTTCTTGCGTGAATTTGCACTAAGCCAAATTAAACCACTGCTTCCTGCAGACGAATCTATTCCATTTGAAGATGAAGAAGAATACAAAAGCTGGACCACTCGCACACTTGGGGCGTATGTGATTAAAACCATTAACGCCTTGCCTGCGGCAGAAAGTGCGGTCGAAACTACGGCAGAAAACACCGCAGAAAATGAGAGTGAAAGCAGCCCCAGTAGTGCCAAATGGGAAAACTACCGATTTGAATTGGATTCAGCGGGTAATTTCTGCGTTTTTGAAGATGATAAAGAATTAGTGTTTAGCGATAAGGTAAAATTATCTGAATTTTTATTTAATTTTTTAGATGACAATATCGGAGGCTCTTATGAGAATTTTGGAGTTAAATTTAATATAGATGATATTTATGATGGAGAGTCTGATTGTTATATTGCGTTTGATACTGAGAAATGTGGTTCAGTTCTGATTCAGGCGATCAACAAAGGTAATGAAGTTTGGAATTGGTGGAGTCGTCTTGATGACAGTTTGAAATTTATTCTATTACGACACTCGCCTTCATATTCCCGATATGCACTTCGTTGGAATAGTTCTACTTACTGTATTGAAGACGATGAAGAGAGTCAGTTCTATGCTAGAAACGGATCTTTTAAATTTAATGTTCGTAATAGTTTTTCTGTCGGTCAATTATATCCTTTTACTAATGTTAGCATTATTCGTGTGCCTTCATTTAGTGATGGTTTTGATTTTTCATTTGATAATATTGAAAAATTGGCATTTTTACCGAACTTGAAAGAATTATATATGGATGATGTTAATATTCGTGCAGTGCCGATAGATATGCCTGAATTAACTTGCTTAGAAGATCTTTCGTTATCTAAAAATGATCTGAGTGATTATGCGTTCACGTTGAATCGTTTATATAGTTTAAAAAATTTGAAAACACTTAATCTTGCTGAAACAGGTTTAACCGAAGATCAAGAAGAAGTGATTGCATTAAAAGAAGCACTACCAAATTGTCAGATTATATTCTAGGAGTAAAATTATGGCTAAAAAATCAGCTTATGTTAATGGCTATCTTGTTGAACAAGACGATAGCGGAAAAATTAACGTACTTCATCAATATGACGAAGGTGAAGTGATTGGTAGTTTGCGTGAAATCGCTGATGCCATTGGCTTTGCATATAATGCAGACTGGAATACGCAAGAGTTTGGTCGCCAGTTAGTAAAACACGCTAATGGCGAAAATACAGCGGATTTTGAAGGGGCGGACGAAAAATACCGTGTGAATATTCTCGATAATAAGAAAGTCGAGAGTTTCAAATTTGCAAAAGACGGCACAACGAAAGAAACCTTATATGAAATTTATGACGGTTATCTGCGAACCACGAATTTCCCTGAAGGTCATAAAGGGTATCTTGATACAGATGATGAAGAAACCCGTAAGAATTTAAATACTCGCCAAGTCGGTGCGATCGTGATAAATGCGATTAATACACTCAATGATTTTTGGCAATGGTGGGTTGATTTAGATGATTCATTGAAATATTTATTATTATTGCAATGGGAACCGTCTTTTGATTATCCATTACCCGATTATGATGATTGGAATGATAATGAAGAATTTGAGATCACCGATTCTGAATTTGATTTATATGATAAAGAAGGCGATATGGGCTTTTATTTATATGATCTTATTTTTGATACGGAAGAAATTTATTGGAATAATACCGATGTGCCTTTTTATCATTTGGAAAAACTTGCACAATTACCGCATTTGAAAAAATTAGTGATGAGTGGTGTAGAACTCGGTGATATTCCTGATGGTATCGTTGAATTAGCCAAACTGGCGAAATTGGAAACATTGGATCTTTCTGATAATTCCATTGATGCCGAAGAATTGGAAAAATTACACGAATTGCACGATTTACAACAATTAAATATTTCAAGCAATTTCTTTGATGAAGATTGTGATGAAGTGGCTGAGCTACGAGAAGCGTTGCCAAATTGTGAGATTGAAGCGTAGTAAAGCACATCATCATTCAATTCATTGATAAATTAAACCAAAGCTGGCGTGAGTTGGCTTTGGTTTTTATACTCTAAAAGGTATAATTTTGTACTTACCCCTTAAAAGGGGTAGATTATTAAAACTCCAAGGCAGATTTGGCTAATTTAGTGCAAAATGTCGTCTACATTTTCTTTAGCAAAACCCGCCAATTTCGCAGTGTGGAAAATATGGCGAAATTGGATTTTGTTTCATAAATAATATTTCTATTTGAAAAAACGGAATTTTTTTCTTTTTTACGGGAAAAAGTGTAATATTTATTTTCATTAAATTTATCAGAGTAAGTCACATTGAATGAACCATTATAGTGAAACGATTATTATTGGTGCCGGTGCGGCCGGACTGTTTTGTGCGGCAGAAATTGGGCAACACGGCGGTGAAAAAATCACGATTTTAGACAGTGGCAAAAAAATGGGTCGCAAGATTTTGATGTCGGGCGGTGGCTTTTGTAATTTTACCAACCTTGATGTTAGCCCGAGTCATTATCTTTCGCAAAATCCCCATTTTGTCAAATCTGCTTTAGCAAGATTTACCCAATGGGATTTTATTAGCCTAGTTTGTGAATATGGTATTGCCTATCATGAAAAAGCGGACGGTCAGCTTTTTTGCGACAATTCGGCACAAGATATTGTGGATTTACTCGAAGATCGCTGCAAAAAGGCGAAAGTGGATATTCAATTACGCCAGCAAATTGATAGCGTAGAACCCATTGAAAACGATCCCAAGGTGCGTTTTAAGGTGCGTGCTAACGGTGTGGATTGGACCTGTCGAAATTTAGTCATTGCTACCGGTGGACTTTCCATGCCGGCATTAGGGGCGTCACCCTTGGGTTATAAAATCGCAGAACAATTTGCTATTCCGATTATTCCGCCAAGAGCGAGCCTTGTGCCGTTCACTTACTTAGAAAATGACAAAATTTTCACCGCACTTTCGGGCGTATCGCTAAGGGTCAATGCCAGTGTGGGTCATCAGGTATTCCGAGGTGATATGTTATTTACGCACCGAGGGTTATCGGGGCCGGCGATGTTGCAAATTTCTAATTATTGGCAACTGAACGAGCCAGTCCACATTGACTTATTGCCCGATCAATCTATTGCCGATCTAATCACCGCACAAAAAGCCCACTCGCCAAATATGCAATTAAAAACCGCATTAAGTCAAGTGTTGCCCAAACGATTGGTGGAATTGTGGATTGAACATCAGCGTTTAACCTTGGGCGATAAAACCTTGGCACAAATAAGCAAAGCGGATTTACAATCCTTAACCGAGTTAATTCATCAATGGCAATTTCACCCTAACGGTACAGAGGGTTATCGTACCGCAGAAGTGACCTTAGGGGGCGTGGATACGCAATTTATTTCTTCTAAAACCATGCAAGCTAATCAGGTGGCGGGGCTGTATTTTATTGGCGAAGTGCTAGATGTCACTGGTTGGCTTGGCGGTTATAATTTCCAATGGGCGTGGAGTTCGGCGTATGCTTGTGCCAAGGCTATTGCAGAAAGTGCCATTTAGGTTTAAGCTAGGCTTAATTTTATTAATAATGAAGGAAATACCATGACAAACACAACCTTACCTTTTCATGCCGACACGGTGGGATCTTATTTACGTTCTGAGACGTGGAAACAAGCTCATGCTGATTTTAAAGCAGGCAAAATTTCCCTTGAACAGCGTGATGACATCGTTGAACAGGAAGTGAAAAAATTAGTGCAAGCACAACTTGACGCTGGCATTCAAGTGGTCACCGACGGCGAATATCACCGTTCTTGGTGGCATATTGATTTCTTAGAAAATCTCAACGGCATTGAAGGTTATGTGCCAGAAAAAGCCTATGCGTTTAAAGGCGTGGCGGTGCGACCTTATAATACTCGCTGTTGTGGCAAAGTGTCGTGGAATAAAAATCACCCATTCTTAGCCCATTTTAAAAAATTTAATGCCATTGTGGGCGGTCGTGCGGTGGCGAAATTTACCATTCCCAGTCCAAACCAATTAATGTATCCAGTTCAATGGGATCACGGCATTTACGCCACTCGAGAGGAATTTGCCAAAGACGTACAACAAGCCTATAAAGAGGCCATTCAAGCCTTTTATGATGCAGGTTGCCGTTATTTACAAATTGATGATGTGTATTGGGGATCCTTATGTAACAACCACGATCAACCGACCTTTGCAGCGGACAAAGCTCAAGCGGTGGCCAATATTCAAGCGATTCTTGCGGATAAACCTGCAGATATGACGATTACCACCCACGTTTGCCGTGGTAACTATAAATCCTCTTATTTATTAACAGGGGCATACGATCCAATCGCAGATGGTTTATTTGCTCAAACTAATTATGACGGTTATTTCTTAGAATATGATGACGAACGTTCAGGCGGTTTTGAGCCGTTAAGACATTTTGCTAATAATAAAGGGCGTGTGGTGTTAGGTTTGATTAGCTCCAAATTCCCTGAATTAGAAGATAAAGCTCAAATCAAAGCTCGCATTGCGGAGGCCGCAAAATATGTACCGTTGGCACAACTTTGCTTAAGCCCACAATGCGGTTTTGCGTCCACGGAAGAAGGTAACGTGATGACCGAAGCACAGCAATGGGCGAAAGTACGTCATGTGGAAGAAATTGCTAAGGAAGTTTGGGGTGAGGATTAGTTTTTTTCCTTTTACAAAATACCGAGTTTCGCTCGGTATTTTTTTCTAACATTGAAAACTTGATTTTATAATATTTTAAGCCTTTAAAGTATTAGTGAGGTTTGTTATAATTTTTCCTATTTTCCGTACTTCAATGATAGAGATAACCCCATGACAAAGGACAATAAACTAACCTACATCAGCCTGTTTTCATCTGCTGGCGTGGGGTGTTATGGCTTTAAACTCAATCAATTTGAATGTATTGCCACCAATGAAATCATTGCACGCCGTTTAAGTATTCAAAAACTCAATCACAAATGCCAATATGAAACAGGCTATATTTGTGGCGACATTATCCAAGCTGAAACCAAACAACAAATTTACACTGAAATTCAACGTTGGTATGAGTTAGGTAATGATCGTGTAGATGTGCTTGTGGCGACTCCTCCTTGTCAAGGCATGAGTGTGGCTAATCATAAAAAAGCTGATGATGAAATCAAACGTAATAGTCTAGTGGTGGAAAGTATTGATTTAATTAAAATTATCAAACCACGATTTTTTGTGTTAGAAAATGTGCAAGCCTTTTTAAAGACAGGTTGTGTTAATCAACAAGGCGAAGTTGTGGCGATTGGCGATTTAATTGTTAATGAATTAGGCTTAAATTATCGTATTGCACACAAAATTATTAACTTTAAAAATCACGGAGCTAATTCATCTCGCACGAGAACTTTGGTTATAGGTGTAAGTAAAGAATTGGACATTGACCCTGAACATTTATTCCCCAAAGCAGAAAACGAAAAAACATTATTTGAACTCATCGGCAAAATGAAATCCTTAGATTGGGGCGAATATGATGCTGATGATTTTTATCATAGTTTTAGAATTTACCCTGAACATATGCGAGCGTGGATAAAAGACATAAAACAAGGGCAAAGTGCTTTTGATAATGCGGACTTACACAAACAACCGCATAAAATCGTAAACGGCAAAATCGTATTAAACCATTCTAAAAATGGTGATAAATACACACGCCAATATTACGACAAAGTCGCCCCTTGTATTCATACACGCAACGATCAATTAGCCAGCCAAAATACCGTTCACCCTATTGATGACAGGGTGTTTTCTATTCGTGAATTGATGATTTTAATGAATATTCCTGAAAGCTTTCAATGGAGCAATAATTCATTGGCAGAATTGAACGCTTTATCTTTGGATAATAAACGCAAGCATTCCAAAAAAACAGAAATGAATATTCGCCAAAGTATCGGTGAAGCTGTGCCGACCATTATTTTTGAACGCATTGCCAACAATATAAAAACACAAATAGGTATGAGTAATGACTGAAAAGGATATTTACCAACTTATTGCACAGCAACAACTCAATATTCCCAAAAACTTGCATAATTTCATCTTGAACAATTATCAAGATTTAGGCAAGCAAGATATAGCAAGAATTATTGAGCTGGCAAATGTTGAACGTGAAAACCATTCCGCTTACTATACCAACGATTTTATTATTCAACATATCGCCGATAATTTGCCTAGCTTTGATGATAAAGAAGAAATAACCATTATTGAACCGTCTGTGGGTGCTGGAAATTTTCTGCATTGCCTATTTGAAAAATACAAATACAAAAAGAAAGTTAAAATTATCGCTATTGACATCAATCACCATATTTTGGATATTTTGGGCTTTTTGTTTAACAAAGAGCGTATTCCTGCTAACTTTGAAATAGAGTTTGTGTGTGATGATTTTATTTATTTTTATCCTAATCAAAACATAGACTTGATTATTGGCAATCCGCCATTTACTAAGCTAAATCAAAAAATATTGAGCAAGTACAAGCAATGTTATTCATTTAGCAAGGATTTAAAAAATTTAGCTGGCTTATTTTTAGAAAAAGCATTAAGCGAAGCCGAATATGTTTCGCTTATTATGCCTAAAAATATTCTCAATACGCCAGAGTATCAACAAACACGAGAGAAAATAAAACAATGCAATGTACAGCATATTTTGGATTTTGGCGAGTTAGGCTTTAAAGGAGTGTTGATTGAAACCGTCAATATTTTAGTCAAAAGAACTGGCACACAAGATAAAATCAAAATTCATTCTTTACCCAAAAAAGAACTGATTTATCAATCAGCTAACTATATTTTTGATGATAACTTGCCCTATTGGGTCATTTATCGCAATACAGAATTTGACAAGGTTTTTGAGCAATTAACCTTTGATTTATTCACCGTTTTTCGTGATAGACAAATTACAAATAGTGTTACGCATTCACAAAAAAATGATGATTACGTGCGTGTCTTAAAATCACGAAATATTGATAATACAGGCGAAAACATCGTAGATATAACCGATTATGATGCCTTTATTAACATAGATGAATTGGAAAATTTGAGTGTTTACAGTTATTTAGACCGAGATGATGTTTATTTAACCCCAAACATGACCTACAACCCACGAGTAATGCCAAAGCCCAAAGGCGTTGTTGTTAATGGTTCGGTTGCTATTTTAATTCCTAAGCAAAAAATGGTTTTAAATCATAAACAATTGAGCTATTTTGCGAGTGATGAATTTAGACAGTTTTATAAAATTGCGAGAAACTATCAAACTCGCTCATTAAATATTGATAGTCATAGTGTTTTTTGGTTTGGCATAAATCGTGCAGAAATGGGATCGTAAAATGTGTCGTGAAAATATTGAGCAATTTTTTAGTCAATTTGATTTTGATATAAGAAAATCAAATGATGCACGCTGGATTGACCAAAAATGCACGTACGATGTCGTAAACATTATTGCTGATTGCATTTTAGAGTTTACCCAACATGACACAAATAAATCTTTTACCGTCACAGATATATGGCGTAGCGATTATGCGGTTGAAAATGTACAAATAATGTTTTCAAAACCAGACCCAAGCGAAAAATCTCAAAATGAATATGACAAATATTTTTCACAACCGATTAAATTATTGTCATATAGCCGAATTTTGCGCGCAGAAAGAATCGGCTTACGCTATCTATATAAAATCAACAACCTGGCGTTATTGGAGCATATTGCCTTAAAACCTACCAATGCCTTAAATTTTTTGATTAGCTATATTCAAAAAGTACTAGCGGACAGTGGCTTAGATAGGGTATTTAATCAATTTTTTCAAATTCAAAGCAAAGATGCTTACGCCGAAGTTCGTAAAACATTTATTGACTTTACCATTGATCATACCGCAATCAATACGACAGTTGAATGTGGACGGATATTTACCAAAATTATCAATCCATTAGCTTTTAAATTTAAGAAATATGGTACAGAAAAAGGCAGAATATCTAATAAAATAATAACCATGCAAGATATTCAATATAACCGCACTAATTGGCGAGATGATTTATCCGGCAAAGAAAAACATATTCCACGCCAAGAATATGCAGCAAGCACTGCTGAACCAGCAGGATATAGTGCTTATTTGGTACAAAAAGCCAAAAAAGATATTAGAAACTTTAATGATCGCTTTCGTAATGGTTTATCAGAAGTATTTCAACAAACTGAGCAGGGAATTAAAGCCACGCAAATGCATCATATTTTCCCACAATCAGATTTTCCAACTATTGCTGCCTATTTAGAAAATTTGATTGCCTTAACGCCTAATCAACATTATGCAATGGCTCACCCTGACAACAAAACAATGTATATAGATAAGGATTTTCAATATATTTGTCTATTAGCAAAATGTGGGCATATTATGGATAATTTAACCAATCCTCAAGTAAGCCACCAAATTTATGATTTTGATAGCTATACTTTTGTATTGGATACAGGTTTAAATACTGATAAATTTGGTCAAATCAATGATTTAGATTTTTCAAGTATTGTGCTAAATATTGATTATTTTTATAGTGAGTATAGTAATGTTAAGTTTAATGGTTTGATTAAAAACAATAAACCGATATTTAAATAACTTATGATTCATAATTTGCAAAGATAGACCATGTTAACCCGATGTTCTGCCCTACGTTTGGTTCATCTGCGTACCCACAGCGATTTTCCCATTATTGACGGCATTGCCAAAGTGAAACCCTTGGTCAAGGCTTGTGTGGCGGAAAATATGGTGGCCATGGCGTTGACGGATTTCTCTAATAAGTGCGGTGGGATTGGAATTTAGTTAGAATATAAACGTATAAAAAGGCGGACTAAAACCCTAGGGTTTTAGTCCACCTTTTTAGTGATAGTATCAGTTAGTTAACTCAAAGCCACGCCACTTAATCCAATAAATAACCCCGCAATCGTGGCACTCATTAAATTCGCCAAAGTTCCTGCAATCACGGATTTTAAACCAAGACGCGCAATATCCGAACGGCGATTAGGTGCCATACTGCCGATACCGCCAATCAGAATCGCAATGGCCCCAAAGTTAGAGAAACCACATAATGCAAAGGTGATAATGGCTTTAGTTTTATCGCTAAGTTGCACCACAGCATCTGGTTGCAGATATTTAGCAAATTCAAAATAGCCCACAAATTCGTTGACGGCTAATTTCATCCCGATCATTTGCCCAGCAATGTCAGAATCTGCCCAAGGTACGCCGATTAGATATGCCAAAGGTTTAAATAAATAACCAAATAAAATTTGTAAGGTCAGCTCCTCTATGCCAAACCAACCGCCGACCCAACCAATCAAGCCATTTAATAAAGCGATTACGGCAATAAAGGCGATTAACATTGCACCGACATTCAGCGCAAGCATTAAACCTGAGCTTGCACCATTGGCGAGCGCCTCAACTACATTATGGGGTTGTTCTTTATCTTCCACGTTATCCAATGAATCGTTAAATTTTTCGGTTTGTGGATACATTAATTTGGCAAAGACTAAACCTGCGGGGGCTGCCATAAAGGAACCGGCAATTAAATAGGTTAATGGCACGCCCATACCGGCATAACCCGCCAATACGGAGCCTGCAATGGAGGCGGTACCGCCGACCATAATGGCAAATAATTCGGATTCGGTCATTCTGCTGACATAGGGTCTAACCACCAATGGGGCTTCAGTTTGCCCCACAAAAATATTGGCTGCTGCTGACATGGATTCCGTTTTTGAGGTACCGAGGGCTTTTTGTAAGCCACCGCCTAAAATGCGGATTACCCATTGCATAATGCCGATATAATAGAGTACGGAAATGAGGGCGGAAAAGAAAATAATCACGGGCAACACTTTCACCGCAAAGATAAAGCCAATGCTTTTAGGATCGGCAAGGTTACCGAATACAAAGGCGATCCCCTCGTTGCCGTAATCAATCACTTTGGATACAGCATTAGCCGTGCCAATTAAGGCGTCACGCCCTGCTGGCACATAAAGAATTAAGGCAGCAAAGCCAATCTGAATGGCCAATGCGCCTAGCACAGTGCGGTAATTAATGGCTCGTTTGTTGTTGGACAGCAAAATGCCAATGGCTAACAACACCACAATACCGATAATACTCATGAATATTTCCATATTTTAATCCCTTTTTAAATTAATAAATCGTTGTTATTTTTTGAATGCCACATTGTTTAGCAAAAGCCGCTAATTCGTCCGTTTGTTCAATAGTGGGAACAAATGGCGTTAAACCTTGTTCATCTCTCGCCCCTTTGGTATGTACCCGAATAATTTTTAACAGCACGTCGGGATAAGGTTCTAGCAATTTAGCCACTTTTTCAATCAGTTGGTGCGCATCAAAAAATGTTGTTACAAAAACTAACCGCACTTCTTCCACTTTGCCAAGGGGCAATAATTTGGCTAAATTTTGCAAATTTCGGGCGAGATTTTCGGGCTTAATATGGGCAATGGTCGGGATAACTTGCTCTGGCACTTTGCCTTGTTGATTTTTACGATCAAAACACAACGTCTGCAATCCCTCGCCATCACCTTTTAAATCAAACAGAAATTTGTCCGTCACCTCAATGAGCGGTTCAATTACCTCATAGTCAAAAAAACCGCTGCTGTCCAAATAACAAGTTAAACCTTGCTTTCTTAATGCCTGAAATAAGGGCACCAATTTTTTATGATGAATGGTTGGCTCGCCACCCGATACCGTCACCCCCCGAATAAATGGCACCGCCGACATGGCTTGCTCATACAAATATTGTAGGCTGACTTGTTTGGCCTCGTCAGTATAACGGGGAATGGTTTCGGGATTGTGGCAATATAAACAATTCAGCTTGCATCCTTGCAAAAAAATACTGGTGCGATTACCTTGCCCCTCTACATTGGAAAAGGGAATAATGCGGTGTAATGGCACCTGTATTGTTGCAAGATCCATCTCATCAAGCATTTACATCATCTTCATCACGCAACTGACGATCAAAGACGTTAGCACAATCGTCAGTGCCTGAACCGTACCAAGTGGTATCACGCAACACGGCCTCGCCTTTGCGATAACGTTCGACTTCGCTTTTCTTGACTAAATAACCTGTTACCCGAATAAGATCGGTGTTTTTCAAATAGGTCGTGATGTAGCGATAACCGCTAGCAAAGGAGCCATCAATAATATCAACCACCGCATCTAAATGATCCGTATAGGTTTGGTCAAAGGCAAACAGATCGCCCGTACCAGAGGGGAAATATTTATGGAATGGGGCAGATTGTTTTAAATGGGCTAATAACGTTGGTTCTTCGCCCACCCGAATACGGTGTGCTGGCGTGTTGGTTTTATCTTCGGCGTGATTACTCGCACCCACTTGCGCATGCAACAAGTATTGATTATTGGTGCGTTCCACATACAAGCCTTTGTGTGCATCATTGACTTCTTTGAGTTTGTCCATAATTAAGGTAGCAATTTCATCACCACGCTGACTTTGTCCAAAGGTTCCGTTTAAGCCCTCTTTTTTGAGCAAGTGATTAGTGGCATCAGCAAGCCCAACAATGGCAATCATACTGGTGAAATTGGTGCGTTTAATAAAGCCCTCTTTGACCAAGAAATCGGTTTCAAAGAAATTGCTTTGTTCCACCAAGAATTTATGCCGTTTGTCCATGGTGGAAAGGGCAAGTTTAGCCACTTTCGGCAATAATTCATTGACCATTTCATCTACGCTTTGACAAGCACGCCCAATGGTACCTAAACGCAAACGGGTTAATGTATAAGCGCCACCGCATTCTGGCAAGGCGTTATAACAACTAGCGATACCATATTCTTCACCAAGATCGGAGATATAATAAGCATCATTGGCAAAGGACGGTTTAGACACTAACAAACAGGCTTTGGCTGCCAGTTCGGCAAATTCCCGAGACGTTTTGTTTTTATCATAGCGAATACTCATATTCGGTGTTGGATTTTCAAGCTCAATCACCGCTTGTAAAATCAAGCGACCAGCCTTGGTATCGTACGGCCCCACATTGGCATGGCAGAAAGAATCCGGAATGGTTTTATCAATATGATTTAAGAACCGTTTAATTTTAATATAATCTTGTTTTTCATCCGTAATAAACGGATCCAACAATACATCAAGACGACCGATATAAACAGGATAAGTGGTAATAGAGGGAACGTGAGAATAGAGAATTAATAACCCGTCAAGGGCTTCATCTAAGTTGGTCGGCGGTGGTAAATCAAGGAATTTACAGCCTTTTTGAATATAAACGTTATAATCAGGCAAAATATAACGTGGGCGATAAATGGCATATCCCTCATTCAAATCACAAATCATTTGATTTTCAATATATTGCCATTCTTCTTCGGTGTAACCCAATAATTCAGTCGGATTAAATAAACGCTCCGCAATATTGCCTAAGCACATCAATTTTTGATGGTAGGTGAGGGCGTTAGATTTTACCGTATCCAAAATATCTTGTAAGGTCGCTTGCATAATGAAATCCCCTTAATAACAATAAAAATCGTAGGGTATTTTAGCATAGGGAAAAAAGATTATGCAAAATATATTCGATCAGGCGGAGAGGAACTTCGTTAAGTCATCTGTTTAAATTTTAAGGGAATAGTTCATTGCCACGGCTGATAGTTGCAATCTGTAATTATTTTTTGCGAGTGCGATCAAAAAATTAAAATTGATCCTTTCCATTTACGAAATTACATTACATAATAGCGCTGATTTATCCGATGAGTAAATATTTTTTAAGGAATAATTATGGCTCAATTCAATTCTATTATCGCAATTTTAGGTATTATTGCGACTATCTACTTGTTAATCAAAAAATATGAAACCCGCACCGTGTTAATTGGCGTGGGGTTGATTATGGCAATTTTAACGTTCAAACCCATGGAGGCGTTGGATGCCTTTGCTAAATCCATGACTTCGGGTGGTTTGATTATGGCAATCTGTTCTAGTATGGGTTTTGCCTATGTGATGAAATTTACTCAATGCGATAGTCATTTAGTGCATTTACTCACCAAACCTTTAAGCGGTTTAAAATTCTTTTTAATTCCGATTGCAACGATTATTACGTTCTTTATTAATATCGCCATTCCCTCTGCAGCGGGCTGTGCAGCTGCTGTGGGAGCAACCTTAATTCCAGTGTTAAAAAGTGCGGGTGTTCGCCCTGCCACCGCAGGGGCAGCGATTTTGGCGGGGACATTTGGTTCCATGATGAATCCAGGATCTTCGCATTCGGTGATGATTGGTGATATGGCAGGATTAACCGTGACAGAAGTCAATTTGTTGCATGCACCTTACACCTTTATTGCTGGAGCGATAGGGGCGTTGGTATTAACGATTTTAGCGTTGGTGTTGAAAGATTATGGTGAACAACATCGTCAAGCATACCTGCAAGAAAATCAAGAAACCGAATCCCATTTTGCCAAAGTGAATCTACTTTATGCTCTTGCACCGTTGATTCCATTAATTATTTTGGTTATTGGGGGAACATCATTGCAAAAAATTTCGGGATTAGAATGGACGAATATGGGGGTTGCACAAGCCATGTTAATTGGAGCAATTTATGCCATTGTCGTCACTCGGGTTTCTCCTGTAAAAATCACGGACGAATTTTTTAATGGTATGGGCAATTCCTATGCCAATGTATTAGGTATTATCATTGCTGCTAGTGTATTCGTAGCAGGTTTAAAAGCCACCGGAGCAGTGGATTCTGCTATTGAATTTTTGAAAAATTCTAATGAATTTGTACGTTGGGGAGCGACGATTGGTCCATTCTTAATGGGCGTAGTTACTGGTTCAGGAGATGCAGCTGCGATTGCCTTTAATACTGCCGTGACACCGCATGCTATAGAATTAGGTTATACTCATGTGAATTTAGGTATGGCAGCAGCTATTGCTGGAGCCATTGGTCGTACCGCTTCACCGATTGCAGGGGTAACTATTGTTTGTGCAGGATTGGCTATGGTTAGCCCGGTGGAAATGGTTAAACGCACTGCTCCAGGGATGGTTTTAGCTACCCTGTTCTTGGCACTATTCATGTTGTAAAACTTGCCTAAATTCTACCGTACTTTTTTTAGTGTAAATATAAGGGGAGAGAGAAGATTATACTACTCCTCCCTTTAGTAACTTCCTTAACCAACTCCGATTTCCCACCAAATTATGCAAAATATCTTCACTTAACGGCAAAGGTTCGCCGTAAATTAATGAACCTAATAATTCCCCGAGTAAAGGGGCGGAGGTTAAGCCACGGGATCCTAAAGCACCAATGAGGTACAAATTTGGGTGTTGAGCGGCTTGTGGAATGGGGTGTTTGCGGCGGCGTAGGTTGTAGATATTTTTGTAATCAATACGTTGTTGCTCAAAATTGGGTACGTTACCAACTAACGGCATGCGATCTCGTATGGCACAACGAACGCCCACTCTTGCAATATTACTTGAAGTATCCACGTCTTTTGTCCAATTTTCGCCAATGTTTTGTTGGATTTTTTGCTGGTTTTGTTGTTGTTCTTCTGGGCTAAAATAGCGAGTGGCATTATCCCTAATGTGGCTTGCACCGATACAATGGCTCATTTTCGATTGATCCACTGGCGTTAAATAGCCGTCATAACAAAGTATGGTGTTGAGTTTCAGTAAATTCTCGCTAGTCGGAATTTGGCTCACTTGTCCACGTACAGGGTAAGTTGGCAATGGTTGGGTTGGCTCAAATTGACTGAGTTGATGACCGTTGGCAAGGATCACAATTTGATGTGGAAACTGTTCATTCTGTTGATTGGTTAACAGCCAACTATCTTCTTGTCGCTGAAGTGCGGTGATTTTTTGCGATGTTTTTAGGGTTAAGCCTAATGCTTGCAAATAAGCAAAGGTGTTTTGCACAAATTGGCGAGGGTTGAGCCACGCACCTTGTGGAATAAAACCGCCGCCACAGGGCAGTGGTAAGCCGACAATATCCGATAATTGTTGTTGGTTAAGCGGTTGATAAAGACTGTCGTGCCATTGATATTGCGAAATTTTATCTAATTTCACTGCACTTTTTTGATCATAACCACACAATGCCACCCCACAAAATTGGTGTTCAAATTCAATGCCTTGTTTGATTGCCCATCTGAGTTGCTGTTGACCATAAGCAAAGGCATGAATATAGAAACGAATATTGCGAATATCATCATCACTTAATTGCGGATAAAATGCCCCTTGTTTGTTGCCTGAGGCGTTTAAGGCAGGTTGTTCATCTTCACAATAAAGCGTGACTTTTGCTCCACGTTGCAACAGGGCAAGTGCGGTAAAAAGTGAGGCAATGCCACCGCCGATAATTGCAATTTCCGCTTGTTGTTCAAATTGGGCGGTTTGCCAGTGATACCAAGGAAAAGCAAAGTACGGTGTATTTGGGGTGAGTTTTTGACCATGCAAACATTCTCGTTTTTTGCCAAATCCTTTGCGTTTTTCTACGGCAAAACCGGCATTTTCTAAACCTTTTCGCACCGCACTTGCGGCGGTGAATGTGGCAAACGTACCGTTGTGTTTGGTGTAACGATATAGTTGATCGTAAAGTTGATTATTCCACATATCGGGATTTTTGCTCGGTGCAAAGCCATCTAAAAACCAAGCATCAATGCGGTTTTGCATATAATCACCGAGTTGCGGAAGTTGTTCATTGATGTCGCCAAACCAGAGATCTAAGGTGGTCTCATCAAAATGAAAGCGTTGGCAACCTGTAATTGGTTCAAGCCATTTCTCTTGTAAAGATTGCGTGATATCGGCAAATTGAGCGTAGGCTTGATGTGCTTGTTTTAAGGATTGAATGGGAATTGGGTATTTTTCAAAGGAAATAAAAAACAGCCGTTTTAACGGCGATTGCGGATTTTCGGCTCTAAATTGGCGAAAAAGTGCGGTGGTAATAAAGAAATTTAACCCTGTGCCAAAGCCTGTTTCAGCGATCACAAAATGGGCTTGTTCATATTTAAGCCAACGTTGCCAAAGTTGATTGCCTTGCACAAAGACGTAATCACTTTCTGCCATGCCGTCTTGATTACAAAAATACACATCATCAAATTGTTGAGAAACTGGCGTATTCTCTTGATTAAAATGAATTTCTGCGGATTTCACTTGTAGCATGGTTTTATTCCTTTTTTGCAATCTGTTATTTTGTTATAATAGCCAAAATTTTGGCACTGGTCGAACAAATCAATTTTAACTTGAAATTTTTTGATTTCGTAGTAAGTTAGCCAGAAATTTGAAAAATTTCACGTACAAAGGAAAATAAGTAATGAGAAGAGCAGTTATCACTGGATTCGGTATCGTTTCAAGTATTGGTAATAACAAAGAAGAAGTATTAGCGTCATTAAAAGCCGGTAAATCAGGGATTGAATTTGTGCCTGAATTTGCTGAGGTGGGCATGCGTAGCCAAGTGGCGGGGACGATTAAGTTAAATCCAGCGGAATTAATTGACCGTAAAGTTTATCGTTTTATGGGAGATGCGGCGGCTTATGCTTATCTTTCCATGAAAGAGGCGATTGAAGATTCAGGCTTGAGCGAAGATCAAGTGTCGAATGATCGTACGGGGTTAGTGATTGGTGCAGGAACCGGCTCGGCACATAGCCAGTTAGTAGCCTGTGATGCGGTGCGTAACGGCAGCGTGAAAAAAGTGGGGCCTTATGCAGTGACGAAAACCATGGCATCCAGTGTTTCAGCTTGTTTAGCCACGCCTTATAAAATTCGTGGCGTAAACTATTCCATTAGTTCAGCTTGTGCAACCTCTGCTCACTGTATCGGTCATGCCTTAGAATTGATTCAATTAGGGAAACAAGATGTGGTCTTTGCGGGTGGTGCGGAAGAACTTTCTTGGGAATGTGCTACCGAATTTGATGCCATGGGGGCGGTTTCAACTAAATATAATGATACGCCAACCAAAGCCTCTCGTGCTTATGATGCCAACCGTGATGGTTTTGTGATTGCCGGTGGTGGCGCCGTTGTGGTGGTGGAAGAATTAGAACATGCGTTAGCTCGTGGTGCAAAAATTTATGCGGAAATCGTGGGTTATGGGGCGACTTCTGATGGTTATGATATGGTGGCGCCAAGCGGTGAGGGGGCAGAACGTTGTATGAAACAAGCCCTTGCTACGGTGGACAGCCCAGTGGATTATATTAACGTACATGGTACTTCAACACCTGTTGGTGACGTGAAAGAGTTGGGGGCGATTGCGAATGTTTTTGCGGGTCAAAAACCGGCCATTTCATCCACAAAATCCATGACCGGCCACTCATTAGGGGCGGCGGGCGCACATGAGGCGATTTACACCTTATTAATGTTACATAATGATTTTATTGCACCAAGCATTAATATTGAAACCCTTGATGAAAAAGCAGCGGGTTTAAATATTGTGACAGAAACCAAAGAAAATGCGGGATTACAAACCGTGATGTCAAATAGCTTTGGTTTTGGTGGGACGAATGCGACGTTGGTGTTTAAGCGTTATAGCAAATAGTCTACCTCGTTGAGTTAACAAGAAAATAGCTACTGATAGTAAATATCAGTAGCTATTTTTTTGCCTATTAAGGCGACGCATTCACTGATCATAGAAAGTAAAAAACCGTATCAATTATTTGATACGGTTTTTTGATATTTGGTGGAGGTAAACGGGATCGAACCGATGACCTCTTGCATGCCATGCAAGCGCTCTCCCAACTGAGCTATACCCCCGAAAGTGACGATATAATAAATTCCGCCACGCTGAATGTCAATAGGAAATTTCGCTTATTTTTGAATAAATTCAACTGCTTTAGCGATTCTGGCTAAAGTGCGGTCTTTTCCTACAAGTTTTGCTGTAATATCCATCGATGGCGATTGGCCAGAACCAGTGACAGCCAAACGGAATGGCATGCCGACTTTACCCATGCCAATTTCTAATTCCGCAGCGGTATCATTCATGGCTTGATGAATATTTTCTACCGTCCAATCAGTCTCAGAAAGTGCGGTCAATTTTTCTGCTAATTTTTGTAATGGTACAACAGCCTCTGGTTTAAAGTTTTTCGTTGCGGCTTTTTCATCATAGCTATCAAATTCTTCATAGAAATAACGGCTTTGTGCCGCTAATTCTTTCAATGTCTTAGCACGTTCACCTAACACAGGAATAATCTCTTCCAATGGCACACCATTTTCATAAGCAATGCCTTGATCTTGCATATGCCATGCCAAATGTTTTGCCACATAGCTCGGCTCTAAGGTACGAATATAATGCTGATTCAACCATTGCAATTTTTCCGTATTGAACGCACTGGCCGACTTGCTGACAGAATGAATGTCAAACAGCGAAATCATTTCATCTCGTGAAAAAATTTCTTGATCGCCATGTCCCCACCCCAAACGCACTAAATAGTTGATCAAGGCCTCAGGCAAATAACCGTCATCACGGTATTGCATTACACTCACTGCACCGTGGCGTTTTGAGAGTTTCTGACCGTCATCACCATTAATCATGGAAACATGTGCATAGGTCGGCACAGGAGCATTTAACGCTTTTAAAATATTGATTTGACGTGGCGTATTATTAATGTGATCTTCACCACGCACGACATGGGTAATGCCCATGTCCCAGTCATCTACTACTACACAGAAGTTGTAAGTCGGTGAGCCATCTGTACGGCGAATAATCAGATCATCTAATTCACTGTTGCTAATTTCAATACGACCACGCACGGCGTCATCAAATACCACAGAACCCTCTTGTGGATTTTTAAAACGAATCACGTGAGGTTCATCCGGAGAATGGCTATGATCATGCAAACAATGACGATCATATTTGGCTTTTTCTTTATTTTGTTCTTGTTGATGACGTAATTCATCTAAACGTTCTTTGGAACAATAACAACGGTATGCGGTGCCTTCTTCTAACATTTGATCAATCACTTGATTGTAACGCTCAAAACGTTTGGTTTGGAAATAAGGGCCATGATCCCAAGCTAAATTTAACCATGCCATGCCCTCTAAAATCGCTTGTGTTGCCTCTGGCGTTGAACGTTCTAAATCGGTATCTTCAATACGTAATACAAACTCACCTTGATGATGTTTGGCATATAACCAAGAATACAACGCCGTTCTTGCTCCTCCAACATGCAAATAGCCAGTTGGACTCGGTGCAAAACGTGTACGCACTTTCACATTAGGATCTAAAGGAAATAAATTGTCGATTTTCATGAGTTACCTTTCTTATTCTTATTTAATTTGTGGGCTATTGTACCTTCTTTTCGGATTTAGCTTAACTGAATTTTGCATTTTATGGCTATTTTTACGGCAATTAAACCATTTTTTGCAGAAATAGATTGACTGAAATTCAAGAATACTTATAATGCACTCCACAACGCAATTAGCGGTGCAAGGGCGATTAGCTCAGTTGGGAGAGCACCTCCCTTACAAGGAGGGGGTCACTGGTTCGAGACCGGTATCGCCCACCACTTTTCAACGATATAATATTGATAAGTTTCTTGCAACGTTTATGTGTTTTCCCTTGTTTAAGTGGGCGATTAGCTCAGTTGGGAGAGCACCTCCCTTACAAGGAGGGGGTCACTGGTTCGAGACCGGTATCGCCCACCACTTAAACAATCTACAAACAGGCTTTTATAGCTGTTATCGTAGGGCGATTAGCTCAGTTGGGAGAGCACCTCCCTTACAAGGAGGGGGTCACTGGTTCGAGACCGGTATCGCCCACCACTTTGATTATATTTTAGATAAGATTGAGTAAAATAGAGTGTCATTTCTAAACCTTGAAACGCTTATCGTTACGCTTTATTTGGTATTTTTTTATTTACTAGGTTTTGCATTATTTCATCGTGAAATCATGATAAAAACGTTCGTAACAAAAGAAGTACGAGAAAGTCAGCAATATGCACCGCACTTTAAACGATTACGTATACTCGGCATGCGATTTGACGCCAAATATATTGCGATTATTTTATCTCTCCCTTTTCTTATCGGTTCATTATTCAGCTTTATTAATACTCACCTCTCTGTCAATGCTTGGATCTTGTCGGGCTATATTTTTATTATTTCTTTTATTTTTATCAGCATTCTCATTGGGAATTATTTTTACTTTAAAACCTATCAAAATTACTATGATATTTTCATGTTCGGCCTAAAAGAAGATGATACGCAAGCCGTACTGAAAAATATCTATGAAGATTATCCCGTGATAAAAATGTTGTTTTTATGCCTGATTTTAGCCTATCTTCCTGCTAGTTTTAGTTATTATGCGACCCAAAATCAAGTTTTCTCTTTTTCAGACAGCATTTTTATACTCATTTTAGTTTACTTCATGACTTTTCTCGGTATTGCATTCTTAGCTCGTGGCACGATTCGTTCTTTACCCTTAGGGAAATCTCATGTCCAAATTTCCACATTAGCGATTTTAAATAAAATGGTGCCTAATGGGATTGTGGCAATGGAATGGGCATTTAAAGATAGAAAACGAGAAATCACATTTGAACCCGTGGATCTGGAAACAGGGCGTGCTTTAATGCAAGTCGCATTACAGAAAGATTCCTTGCTCGATAGCGTTCCACCATCAGATTATCTCGCTAAGACTCGTCCAAATGTGGTGTTAGCTTTGATGGAAAGTTTTGCCATGAATTGTTTGGTATTAGACGATCCCATTCATAATGATTTACTCGGAAAACTCCGTCCATTTTACGAGAACAGTTTCACGTTCAAACGTTTTTTATCTTCATCCAGTGGCACGGCGCCAAGTTTGGCTTATCTTTATTTTAATAGCCCGATACAAAATATTAGCCAATCCATTGCACAAAAAACACCATTAGCTCATACGCCATTTTTAGCTTATAAAAAACAAGGCTATAAAACCATTTTTATTACCTCTGGTAACATTATGTGGCGTAATTTGGGCAATTATCTCCCTTTACAGGGTGTAGATGAGATCTACGATCAAAGCCATATTATTGATATTTTTCCTGAAGCTCGTAAGACCTTATCTTACTGGGGAATTGCGGATGAATTTGCTTTCGCCTTAGCTGAAAAATGTTTATTGGAAAATGATGAACCCGTATTTATTAACATTTTAACCATTACCAATCATCCGCCCTATCAAGTGCCGAATCATTATCAAACCTTACCGATTCAACCCAATTTGTTGGAAAAGAGATTTGGTAAAAATCATGAAGAACGCAGCAATATGCTCAGTACATTTCAGTATGCCAGCAATGCGTTAGGGCAATTTATGCAAAATATTACCCAAAGTGCGGTGAAAAATAAGACGATTTTAGCCGCAACAGGTGATCACCATGTGAGATCCTTGAGCGCAAACTTGCCTGAACAATATTTCATTGCCCATGCGGTTCCTTTTATCTTGCATATTCCAGATGAAATACAACAAAATCTGAACATTACCTTTGATCCTAAACGAATAGGATCACATAAAGATATTATGCCAACCCTTTATGCGGTGAGCTTATCCGATATAGAATACTGGAATTTGGGCGGGCAAAACCTGTTAGCGCCATCTGTGAATGATCATTATAATTTTGCTTATAATGAACAAATATGGGCGGATCATCATGGCGTGATTTGCCATTCAGATAATCTCACCAAATATACTTGGAAAGATGATATGTTAGTGGCAGATGAAACTCACTTATCTACGACAGAAGAAACCAATAAAATTAATGCCTACAAAAAATTATTATTTTGGCAAATCAATTTTCAAGTAAAAGGTTCAAATTAACCCTATAACAATAACGAGAATTTTATGAACAAAAACACCTTTATTGTCGGCTTTATGCTTTTTGCTATCTTTTTTGGTGCGGGTAATTTAATTTTTCCGCCTAAATTGGGCCTAGAAAGTGGCGAACACATGTGGCTAGGTGCCTTTGGGTTTATCGTCACCGGTGTTGGATTACCGCTATTGGGCATTATGGTCAGTGCGTTTTACCCTGGTGGTTACAGCAAAGCCCTAAAAAAAATTAACCCATGGTTTTCCTTACTTTTTTTGAGTGCAATTTATCTGAGTATTGGGCCGTTTTTAGCCATACCTCGTACTGCGGCGACTTCTTTTGAAATTGCGGTACAGCCCTTTTTACAAGGTGATACCCAAATTCCACAATTTATTTTCACCGCACTTTATTTTATTTTATCCCTGTGGTTAGCGTTAAGCCCTTCTAAAATGGTCGAGCGAGTGGGTTCTATTTTAACACCTGCACTTCTGATCTCTATTGCCGCATTAGTGATTAAAGCGATTTTCGCTCTATCAAGTGTGGATTACGTCCCTAGCACAATTCATGAACCATCCTTTTTTAAAGGCTTTGTTTCGGGTTATCTCACTATGGATGCTTTAGCCTCTATTGCCTTTTCCATGATTGTGATTTCCGCCATTCAGTCAAAAGGCGTCACACAAAAACAACTGACCCAACAAACCATTTTTGCTGGCTTGATTGCGGCCACTGCTTTAGCGTTTATTTATTTCTCACTGGCTTGGATTGGCAGTAAATCACATTTGAGTGAGCAAGCCTTGGCTTATATTCAAGAAAGAAATCTGGATATGGGTACCTATTTGCTGAACAATATTGCTCAACAAACCTTTGGTGAATTAGGGCGTATTATTTTAGGCCTTATCGTGACCTTGGCCTGCTTAACCACGGCGATTGGCTTAATTGTTTCGGTCAGTGAATATTTTTATGAAATTTACCATAAAATTTCCTACAAAATTTATGCCTTATTTTTCACGGTGATTAGCTTTATTATTGCCAACCAAGGCTTGAATACGGTGTTAAGTAAATCAGTGCCGGTGTTATTGGTGTTATATCCCATTGCGATCACGGTGATTTTACTTATGGCAATCCATATTTTCATCAAACTGCCTATGCTTGCTCAACGCTGTTCCATTGGGTTGGTATCAATTATTTCATTCTGTTCTGTGTTAGGTGTGAGCTTTACGGAACAATTACCGCTTAAAGCCTATTCTATGGAGTGGGTGATTTTCTCGGTGATTGGCTTAGTGATTGGTTATCTACTGCATGCGGTATTAAAAAAGTCCGAGAACGAAAAAGTGCGGTAATTTTCACCGCACTTTCATCCTGTTATTATTTATTCGACCCTTCGGGGTGTAGTCCAATGCCTTGGTGGCGTTCTTTTAGTTTATCCATCACATTCGCCCAATTTAAGTTGGCATCTTGTAATAATACGGTTAAATGATAAAGCAGATCCGCCGTTTCAGACACCACTTCATCCGGATCTTTCGCCATGGCAGCTAAGGCCGTTTCCACCCCTTCTTCACCGACTTTTTGCGCAATCTTCTTTGTTCCTTTCGCATACAGTTTAGCGGTATAAGAACTGTCCGGATCGGCATTTTTGCGTGATTTAATCAGGTGTTCTAATTTGCTGAAAAACACCCAATCGGGCAAGTTTTGCAATTCACTAAAACAGCTTTCGGTGCCTTTATGACAAGTGGGGCCAATCGGATTGACTAAAATTAATAAGGTATCCTGATCGCAATCCAACGCCATGTCCACCACATGCAAAAAATGCCCAGATGTTTCGCCCTTTGTCCACAAACGCTGTTTTGTGCGAGAATAAAACGTTACTTTCTTTTCCGCCAGTGTTTTATTTAAGGCTTCCGCATTCATATAGCCGAGCATTAATACTTCGCAAGTTTGCGCATGTTGCACAATGACGGGGAGCAGATTGTCGACTTTTTGCCAGTTGATTTGTTGGATATTGATCATCTTCTCACTTCCACCTGTTGTGTGGCTAAATAGGTTTTTAACTCACCAATATTAATCACTTGCTTATGAAACACACTTGCCGCCAAGGCGCCGTCAACATTGGCGTCCACAAAGGCGTCCAGAAAATGCACCATTTCGCCCGCACCACCTGACGCAATTAACGGCACATGACAAACCTCACGCACTTTTTTTAATTGCACCAAATCATAGCCATTACGCACGCCGTCTTGATTCATCATATTCAACACGATTTCGCCTGCACCCCGTCGTTGCACTTCAGTGACCCAGTCCAATAATTGCCAGTGGGTTTGACGAGTACGTTGTTCATCACCGGTATATTGGTTCACCCAATATTTCCCCGTTTCTTGTTCAAACCAACTATCAATGCCCACTACAATGGCTTGTACGCCAAAGCGTTGAGAAAGTGCGGTGATTAATTCGGGATTTTCTAACGCAGGGGAATTAATGGAAATTTTATCCGCCCCAAAGGCGAAAAGCTGTTCTGCGTCGGCAATAGTTTTAATGCCACCGGCCACACAAAAGGGAATATCAATCACTTTGGCGACACGTTCCACCCAGCTTTTATCCACGGTGCGACCGTCTGATGAGGCGGTAATATCATAAAAGACCAATTCGTCCGCCCCTTCTTCGGCATAACGTTTTGCCAGTGGCACAATGTCGCCAATCAGTTCATGATGGCGAAATTGCACGCCTTTTACCACTTGACCGTCTTTGACGTCTAAACAAGGAATTATCCGTTTTGCCAACATGCAATCGCCTCAGCTACATTAAATTTGCCCTCTAATAAGGCACGTCCCACAATCACGCCCGCCACGCCAGTGCCTTTTAAGGCTTGAATATCCGCCAATGCGCCAATACCGCCCGAAGATTGAAAATGGATTGCGGGGTATTTGGCACAAATTTCATGATATAAATCCACATTAGACCCCGATAAGGTGCCATCTCGGGAAATGTCGGTACATAAAACATGTTGCAAACCCACGGATTGATAATCTTCAATTAAGGTTTCCAACGACACCCCGCTGGCTTCTTGCCAACCACTGATGGCGATAATTTTATTGCCGTTTTCATCAATATTGACATCTAATGCCAAGACAAATTTTTCTGCTCCATATTTTTCAAACCAACCTTTTACAAGGTCTGCATTTTTCACCGCCGTTGAACCGATCACGACCCGATTTGCCCCAACGGCGAATAAATCTGCCACATCTTGTTCGCTGCGAATACCGCCACCCACTTGAATGTTACATTGTGTGGTTTCAATAATGTGACCAATGAGCTGGATTTGACGTTTGGCCGGATCTTTCGCACCGGTTAAATCCACCAAATGCAACTGTTCCGCCCCTTGTGCCAAATAATGCGAAAATTGCGCAATGGGATCATCACAATAGGTGGTTTGTTTGGCATAATCCCCCTGATGTAAGCGCACCACTTGGCCGTCAATCAAATCAAGTGCGGGGATAATTATGGATTTTTTCATGGCATGGTCCTAAACCTATTAACGTAAACGTAAGGTGGAACCCACTTTGAGTTTGGCCGTGGAGGAAATGCCGTTTAAGCTCGCAATGTCATTGATACTTTTCCCGCTTAAATAGCTAATTAAATACAACGTATCATATTTGCCGACAGTATAACTGGCATTGGTATAGCAACCTTTTTGAATTTGGCTATATACTGGGGTATTGTTCGCATCACGCACCACCGTACAATTTCCTACTTGCTCGCTGTTGTTGCTTGCGTCATAACTGGCTTGTGGCGGATTATAGGCGGGCTGTTGAATGGTCGGTTGTTGATAGGTCGGTTGCCCCATATTGGTTGGCATTTCGGTTACTTGTACATTAGTATAAGGTTCGCTGACATCCACCACTTCGGTTGATGATGCGCTATCTGTCGAGCTACTATTGGTACAAGCCACTAAAGCTAAGGCTGCCAAAGGGAAGATAAAACGTGATTTTTTCATTTGATTGTCCTATTTAAATAACATATAAATTATGGTTGAACATGGAGATTATAGCCTATCATAAATCTGTATTGAACGTAACCAATTCAAGCGGATTACCTCAGATATTTTCCACAAAATTTCGTAATAATTGTGCCCCATTTTTGCCGGAACGTTCAGGGTGGAACTGCACACCATAGAAATTGTTATGCGCAATGGCCGCCGAAAAATCCACTCCATATTGACTGCTGGCAATGGTATTTTCATTCGGCAACACCGCATAACTATGCACAAAATAGAAATGGCTAGCTTGTTCAATCTCCGCAAACAATGGGTGATTTTCTGCATAATGTACCTTATTCCAACCCATATGCGGCAATGGTAAACCGGTATCAGGGATTAATTGCGTATTGCCAGTCATCAGATTTAAGGTGGATACATTGCCCTCGGCAGAATAGGCCGTCATTAATTGCATACCCAAACAAATGCCGAGCGTGGGTTGGGTTGAATTTTGAACAACCTCAATTAATTGTCGATCTGCCAAGTTTTTCATGGCAGCGACTGCGGTGCCAACCCCTGGTAAAATCAATTTATCCGCAGCGCGGATCGCATTTATCTCACGCGAAATGTCAGCACGATAACCCAAACGATCAAACGCAAATTTGACCGAAGAAAGGTTGGCACAACCGGTATCAATGATAATAAGTCCACTCACTACAACACCCCTTTACTACTCGGCAACACATCCCCTTCAATCCGAATTGCCTGTCTTAAGGTGCGTCCAAACACTTTAAACAAACTTTCAATTTTATGATGATCATTCTCACCTTGCACACTTAAATGTAAGGTAGCTAACATTGTAAACGCAATAGATTGGAAAAAATGTTCCGTGAGTTCAGTGCTGAAATCGCCCACTTTGTCCCGTTTGAAATCCGCATGAAATTTAATAAACGGACGCCCCGATAAATCCAACGCACATTCTGCCTTACATTCGTCCATGGGCAACACAAAACCAAAACGAGCGATACCACGTTTGTCGCCAATCGCCTGTTTTAAGGCGGTGCCGAGGGCAAGTGCAGTATCTTCCACACTGTGATGTTCGTCAATCCATAAATCGCCTTTACAAGACACATTCATGCGAAAACCGCCGTGGGTGGCAATTTGATCGAGCATGTGATCGAAAAAGCCAATGCCTGTTTTGATCTCATTGACACCGGTTTCATCAAGCCATACTTGCACCTTAATATCGGTTTCTTTGGTTTTACGCACCACTTCGGCATAGCGTGGCGGACGTTCACCGATATTGGTCACAGGTTCACCGAGTAATTTTTCCGCAATTAAATCCCAATTGAGTTTTTCAGGGTGATATTGCAAGGCTCGAATACCTAAATTTTCGGCTAACTGTACATCCGTGGCACGGTCGCCGATCACAAAACTACTGGCTGGATCGAAAAGCTGTCTAACAATATATTTGTCTAATAATTTGGTTTGCGGTTTACGGCAATCGCAATGATCTTCTGGCTTATGCGGACAAATCAGTACGTCATCAAATTCAATTCCTTGCGAACGAAAAATATCCATCATCGCATTGTGCGGTTTATCGAAACTGTCTTTTGGAAAAGAATCTGTCCCCAATCCATCTTGATTACTGACCATCACAAAACGATAACGATCTTTCAGCTTAAGTAAGGCAGGAATCACATTTTTTTCCAGTTTTAATTTCTCCAGACTATCAATCTGAAAATCGGTTTTGGGTTCATCAATTAAGGTACCATCACGGTCAATAAATAAGGTAGGTTGTGCTGTCATCATCTTTTCCTTAGGGCTTAAATTATTTTATTGGCGAGTTCCCCATCAGGAACTCGCTTCTTATTTAGGCTTTATTTGTAACAGCAAAAGCGATTTAATTCAATGATTAATTAACAGATAACTTATCAAAATCACGGATTTTTTGATAAGTATCTTCTAATCCTGAACTAAAATTAATTTTTTTCAATTCACGTACCGCATTCGATTTGACAATCATCCGCAATGGTTGAAATTGCATATTACACATATAAAGCTGTTGATGTGGCAACATGTGTTGCACAAAGCGGGTTAAGGCATGAATGCCCCCCGTATCCAACACCGTCACCGTATCACATTGCAACACAATATGCTTGATTTCGTGATCCGTATGCACGGTTTTTTCGTGTAAATCCGCAAACAGATTATCCGCCGCCGCAAAAAACAACGGCCCACTAATGCGATACACCAACACATCATTTAAATCTTCGGGGTGGGTTTGCTCAATGGACTTGGTCATTTCTGCAATGGTACGAATAAACAGCAAACTGGCCAATAACACGCCCACCGTAATGGCAATTACCATATCGAAAATCACGGTTAAAAAAATACAGGTTAATAACACCGCAATTTCATTGGCCCCCGAACGGCGCACCAAGTGAATAATATTCCGAATATCCGCCATATTCCACGCCACCATTAACAACAAGGCCGCCATGGAGGCTAACGGCAGATAAGACAGGGCAGGGGCGAATAACAGCAACGCAAACAGCACCAACAAGCCATGCACCAAACTGGCAATCGGGGAGAACGCCCCCGATTTCACATTGGCCGCCGAACGCGCAATGGCCGCCGTGGCGGTAATCCCGCCTAAAAATGGTGCCACAATATTGCCCAACCCTTGTGCCAATAATTCGTTATTGGAATGATGTTTGGTATTGGTCATATTATCCAACACCACAGCACACAATAAGGACTCAATCGCCCCCAACACCGCCATGGAAAACGCTGCTGGCAATAAGGCTTGCAGGGTATCAAAATTCCATTCCACCAATTTCCCTTGTGCATTCGGCATATTCCAAGGCAACACAAATTCAGGTAATACATTGGGAATGCCTTGTCCCACCGTACCGTTCGCCAGTTGGTATTGGAACGCCGATCCAATAGTTTGCACCTCATAACCGCACGCAATCAGCCCCAAGGATAACAGCGTGCCGAGCAGAACCGCTGGCAAATGGCCAGGAAAGGGGAGGCGCAAACGGTGCCATTGGGATAGCGTCAATAACGTAACCACACCAATCGCCGTATCGCCCCAGTTTATGCTCGGAAGTGCGGTGAAAATCGCATAAATTTTTTCCACATAATGGGCGGGCATGACCGCGATATCTAACCCCAGAAAATCTTTGATTTGTAACGTGGCAATAGTAATCCCAATCCCACAGGTAAACCCAAGCGTCACAGGCAACGGAATATATTCAATTAACCGTCCCAACCGAAACAGCGCCATCAGCACTAAAATCATCCCCGATAACAGGGTCGCCATCAGCAAGCCACCCAGCCCAAATTGTTGGGTAACCGGATATAAAATCACCACAAAGGCGGCGGTTGGTCCGGAAATATTAAAGCGAGAACCGCCTAATAACGCAATCACCATGCCCGCCACAATCGCCGTATATAACCCATGTTGCGGTGGCACGCCACTGGCAATCGCCAAGGCCATGGACAACGGAATGGCAATCACCCCAACGGTTAATCCGGCAATAATATCTTTCACCAACTGCGTTTTGCCATAACCTAAGCGAAACGAATCTTGTAACGCACTAAAAGGCTTAACCGCCAGCAGGGCATTTTTAGTTAGAAACCATTTATTTAACATTTTTCTCTCTCGAAAATTAAACGTGACGGACTATTCTAACCAAAATTTCAGCAAAAAACCTTGCGTTATCTCAAAAAATGCAAAAAAGACTAGACGAACGCCACGTTAATTCTTATAATCACGCCCGCTTATTCCGATTAAGCAATCAAATTAACGGTGAGATGTCCGAGTGGTTGAAGGAGCACGCCTGGAAAGCGTGTATGTGGGAAACTGCATCGGGGGTTCGAATCCCCCTCTCACCGCCATTTATCTGTTTTTTAACGTGTTTTAATGTTTCATATTGTACCATAATCCCTTTAAATATAAGCGTTTTTTGTGTTTTAACGTTTCATAGTGTTTTTTAAGTTGTCTTTCTGTTTCAGGAAAAAAAGCCACTAAAAAGCCACTAAAAACAAAGAATTTTTATTTTTTGGCTTTTGTTGTGATTTTGGTGGCTTTTTGTATGTATTTTTAAATATATTTCAAAGGCTTAAAAATGACTAAAAAATATTTAACACAAACTCAAATAGCAAAAATCAAAGTAAACGGCAAAAAACAGCAATTTTTGTTAGCAGAACGGCTTTATTTGATTATGCAACCAAGCGGGCGGGCTACTTATGGCTATTTTTATCATCATCCTGTTAAAAAAATCAGAATACGCAAAACGATCGGCGTATATGGTGTGATGTCAATTCAGCAAGCGAAAAGCATCACCGCCGATTTTAATTCTATTTTAGCTAGTGGAGTAGATCCGCTAGAACACGAAGAAAAGCAAGCCAAGCAAGAGCAACGGCAACGCATAACCCTTAACGAGATTGCGTTAGACTGGCAACAGACCAAGGGAAAGGATTTAAAGCCAAGAACCTTAAGGGATCGCATTTCACGCTTTAAAAATCATTTATTTCCGATTTTAGGCGATATTGCCATAACCGAAATCAGCCTAGCGGACGCAAGGGAAAAGATTAAGCCTGTTTATGAGATAACCCCACACATGGGCGAAAAAGTCGCTAGAGATTTATATAGCCTAGGAAATCACGCTGTAGAGATGGGTATTTTAGAGTTTAATCACTTGAGCTTAATCAAGCGATCATTTCAACGCCCGAAAGTTGTAAATAATCCTTGCATTAAGGCGGACGAATTGCCCGAATTTATGCACAGACTTACAAATTCAAATTTACAGCTACAAACACGGCTTTTAATTGAATTTCAGCTTTTAACCATGGTAAGAGCAAAAGAGATCGTTACAGCAGAATGGGCGGATATTGATTTTAATTCCGCTTGTTGGACGATTCCAGCGGATAAAATGAAAGGCGGTAAAAAGGCTCACGATGTACCGTTAAGCCGTCAGGCGTTGGCGATATTGGCAGAAATGCAACAGCACACCGCCAATAAAAAATATATTTTTGCCCATCGAGCAGACGGCAACCGCCACACGTCAAGCGGCACGGCAACCGCCGCTTTTAAGCGTTCGCTAGGTTATAAAGGCATAATGACCCCGCACGGTTTAAGAGCGTTAGCCCGTACCTATTTAGGCACGCAAGGCGTAAATTTTGAAGTAGCCGAAGCCTGTTTAGCCCACAGTTACGGAAACGCCGTTAGCCGTACATATAACCGTACAACGTACTTTTTCCAACGTCAGGCGGTGATGCAACAATGGGGCGATTTTGTAGAGCAGTGCAAAAAAGCCTAGCATAAGCCACACCAACAGCAAGCAAGGGCGGAGCAATTCGCCCTTTTTGCCTTGAACCTATTATATCAAATAGCAATACCCGAAAAATAAATAAATGCGTTTTATGCTTAAAACTTAATCAAACGCACACTGATAAAACGCAAGCATATCCTCGCCACGCCCGCACGTTAAATAGGTGCATTTTTACGCAAAATTCAAAACCCTTTGAACCCTTGCCGATACTGGCACGGTTTAACGTTCTTATAGTCAAAATTATTACGCATTTTTACGCAAAAAAACGCAATTTTACAACGCCTTTTTTTGACTTGATAACCCTTTCCCAAGATACCGCCCCTTTTTACCGCCAAAGCCCTTTATTTTACGCCCTATTTTGTCAATTTTAGCCCTACAAATGGCACAAAAAGACAAAAAAACGCCCTTTCTATATGATGACTTTTGCCAATCAGGCGAAAACACACGACAACAGACAACCGCAAGCGAAAGGGGGGCAAAATGTGGCAGAAACGAAAACGCCAAGGCTAATCAATATTAAAGAAGTGATGAACCGCACTTCATTAAAAACCACCGCTATTTATACCATGATGAAACGGGGCGAATTTCCCCAATCTATCAAGATAACAAGCGACCGCATAGGCTGGCTAGAAAGTGATATAGATGACTGGATAACCGCCAAAGTAAACCAAACGAAAGGACAACACCAATGACCGAACAAACCCAAACAACCGACAATATCGAACAGCTTAAAGCCGAATTTCAGCAGAAAAAGGCAGACTATCTAGCCAAAGAGAGCAAACTCAAAGGCCTAGAAAGCGAAAAAGCCAAAGCGGAAGAAATGAAAGCCGCTTTAGAAAATGAGCTACAAGAGATCGCCAATAAAACGCAAACCGCTATCAATGCGGATAAATTTTTAACGGCGGATCAGTATGCAGAAATGAAATCAGCGGATTTTAATTTAAAAGCGAAAATTGATTATTATCAAGCCTTGATTGAAGAACTTGATGAACGTTTATACGTTTTAAAAGCAGAATTATTTAGGGAACGCTATGATATTTTGCCATATAGAAAAGATATTTTCTTAATTGAAGTTAAACCATTAATAGAACAGTTTAAGAAAAATAACGCAGATTTATTAAGTGATATTTATACACTATTAATCAATGGCGGTTATTCACAAAATAGCACCATTCAAGAGATTAATGATATAGTCGAATCAATTATTAATACTGATAAAGCAATTAATAGTGAATATGAAGTAGATAATTTAATCGGAGATTTTAGACCGCAACCAACATTAAGACACCAACAAAAAACGTTGGAAGAAATGGGGCGAGCAGAGCCAAGAGGCTTTAAACGATTAATTAAAAACTTACTTAAATAAGGATAAAATAAAATGAGCTTATACGAAAAAGTCAAAGAAACATTAAACGGAAACAAAACTAGCCAAAATATGGCTAAATCAATGAAACTAGATGCGGACGGCGAGCCAATAGTAATTAATGTAAATCAAAAAATAGAGCGTGATTTATTTAAAAATATTCGCCAAAATAGCTTTTTTAATTTGATTAATGTAGTGAAAACTGATTACCAACAAGGCGAAAGCATAGGGATTAAACTGCCTTTAATCGCAAGCACTTTAGATTATGACGGAAGAGCAGCAGATAATGCTTATATTAGTCAAGCTAATGAATTTCTTTGTAAAAAATTAAGCCTAGATTACTATATTCCATATAGTAAAGTTGATGCAGTTGCTAAATATTTAGAAGTAAAATTAGACCAAGCCATTAAAATTTTATTAGATCGTCAATGGGTACTATCGTTACTTATTACTGGCTTTAATCATAATGAGTTAAGTTGGCTTAAAAAAATCCGAACCGCAAAACCCGAAAATGTCATTAATGGGACCAAAGTCGGTGAAGAACAAACCTATAAAAGCATTAATGCCCTAGTGAAAGCAGGTTTAGAAAAAATAGGCGAACCGCTTAAAAATTCAGGGGAATTTGTTGTGCTTTGTGGGCGTAATATTATCCCCGATCACCCTGTGTTAATTAAATATGATGATTTAGACCCAGACCAAACAGCTCAAATCATTATTTCACAAAAATTAATAGGCGGATTGCGTGCGGTGAATGTTCCTTATTTTCCAGAAAATAGCATTTTAATTACAAGGTTAGATAATATTTCTATCTATATTCAAAAAGACACTGTAAGATACGCAGAATACGAAAAACCAGAACGGAATAGAACAGAAATCTATACTTCAATGGCGTGCGACTTCATCATCGAAGACTGCAACGCCGCCGCATTGATTGAGAATATCGAAATTATGGAATAATGCACCGCACTTTTTAAGCGTAACCAACAGGGCGATAAATTCGCCCTATTTTTTCATATAAAGAACTTCAAAATAACTTTTATTAGTGCTATTCTAATCCCACAACCCAACCACAAAACGGAATAGAACAGATGACAATACACCAAATTTACACCGACACCGCCGCTAGTATCACAGATTTAAAACGTGACCCAATGGGAACAATTAACGCTGGCACCGCTCACAATGGCACACTCGCCATTTTAAACCGTAATCAGCCCGCCTTTTATTGCATAACGCCCGAATTATTTAAATATTTGCAGAATGTCATAGAAGATTTTGAACTAGGCACAACCGCCCTAAAACGCAAGGCAGACGGCAATTTTATAGCGGTGAATCTTGATGACCTATAAGCTAATATTCCACGAAAAAGCCCTTAAAGAATGGCGAAAACTAGGCGACCCCATAAGAACCCAATTAAAAAAGAAATTAGCGGAACGCTTAGAAAATCCCCACGTTCAAGCCGATAGGTTAAGCGGTTTTAATCAAGCACTTTATAAAATAAAATTGCGTACTGCTGGCTATCGTTTAGTTTATGAAGTGATTGATAAACAAATAACCGTGCTTGTATTATCTATTGGCAAGCGTGAACGATCAGAAGTTTATAATAACGTGCAAAAAAGATTAAATTAAGCCTTGAATAAGGCTTTTTGTATTTACGGAGAACCCCAAAAAATGCCAATCACCTTACCGCCTAGAAAATACTACACCTTACCCCAAGCCGTCGCCGAATTAAACAAAGACAAAAAGATAAATGTCACGATTGAAGATTTAATTCATTATGCAAGTAATCATTTATTAATGCTATGCGTAAAAGTGAGAACCAACCAAGAAGAACACCGCCTAGAATTTGATTTTATTGATAATAACCAATGCCTAGATTATGGCTTTTTCGGTGATGTTATAAAAGCGGAAATTGATAATGATATTTTAATTTATCGTAGAAAACCGAATTTAGAACAAGCGAAAAATATAAGAGAATTAAAGTTAACCTATTTTAACGAAAAAAATCATTTTCTATTAAATGGATTTTTAGGGGTTGTACCATTAAACCATAAATACGGAACATTTGAGCAAGATTTATTAAATAACGAAATATCATTACAAAGAATAACGCTAGTTATGCCAAGAGAAATCAATAATAATTTGATTATACAAATAGAATCAAAAACAGGTGAAGATATAAAGCAAAAAATTAATTACAATGATTTATATATTTTAGCAACGGAATTTGAGTTATTAAAGACGGGCGGTAAAATATTAGATAATTTTACAGAAAATAGCCTTTTAACTATCCAACAAGCCCCCAAAATCAACCGCCAAAACGTCAAGCAAGAAAACCAAATAAACTTTATTAAAACCTTGCTTTTTATGGATTATGGCATAGAAACCGCAGAACAGGCTAGAAATACTATCAGAAACGGCAATTTAGGGCGAAAATTGGAAAGACTTAAACAGGAACACCCCGAAAAAATAAACGATTTGAATTTAAAAATAATCACTGAAAAAACCTTGTTTAACTGGTATCAAAACAGCTAACTAACAAATATAAAAAAGGGTAATTACCCCTAAAAAATGGGTAATTACCCTTTTTTTATTCCCCAATCCGCCACACTACCCCACGAAACAGAAAGACAACTTAAAACACATTAAAAACACATAAAGCACACCAAAAAGGGGGAAAAATGCACAATGAAACCATAACGCTATCTGCTTATGTCACATTGCAAGAGCTAGGGGAATGGCTAAAGCTATCAAGAACAACGCTTTATCGAATGTTAAAGGATGGCAGATTACCGCCACCGTTAAGAATAGAACGTGCGTTACGCTGGCGAGTTAGTACGGTGAAAAACTGGCTAGACCAACAGGAACAAACCACACAAGGGGGAAATTAATGGGATTAGATATACATTGCCCAAAATGCAATAAACCGATGAAAGTGCGCACCAGTGACCGCCCCACAAATACCACGGTGAGAGCAACTTTATTTTGTAATAACTGTATGACGGTGAAAGCCTATTTTATGGGCGGAATAGAGCGGATCGAATACGCCCACTATTCCACCCAAGACCCCGACAAACCACAGGCACAGGCAGAATCCGAGCCAATGCCACTGCCTAAGGTGAGCCAATTAGATTTATTAAATACGCCGTATCTAACCTAACAGCCAAAAAAAAGCCCCTTTACGGAGAATAAAGGGGGGAATCTAACCAAAGATTAATTTTAATTACCAAAGGATTAAAATATGATGAAGTTTTATTATATTGATTTTACTCAAAAAATCAACAAAATAACATATTTAAACATAAATAATCATAAAAAACGCTTGACAAAGTGCGGTGATTTTTGCGAATATTTTTGCAACGGGCGTGACAACCCTACAAAACTATACACGGCGAATAATTGCACGCCTTTAAATCGTGCTTTTTTTATTCGTAGCGTTCGCACCTATCCAAAAAATAGGCTATTATGTCTATCTTCAATGATAGCGTGCAACGGGCAACCCCTAGCGGTTGGCGGCGTTCCGTGTATAGCCGTTTTGTCACCCCGTTGCACGTTATCGCCAAGCCGTGACAAGCACAGCGATAACTTCAAAAATCAACATTACACGGAGTTATCAGCAATGATCTATCTATTTTTAGGCATACACCGCCAACACCTAGCCGACACTAGTCGCACCGTTCAACGCTTACCGAAAGCACGTTTAATCATTAACGCCGACAGCGAACACACCGCCCGAGCCAAAATAGCAAGGGATTATTGTTTATTGCAATGCTGGAACGTGAAAAACCCCGAACATTTACACCGCACTTTAACCAATGTTAAGGGGGTGATTTATGCGTAAACGTTTTAACCGCCAATATACGCCACGCAGTGCAAGACATTTAAAAGCGATCGGGCAATTTATGCAAGTATGCGGAATGATTACCCTAGATATGCAAGGCTTTCAACGCAATGGCATATTAAGCCCCGAAGAATACGAAGAAGTCTTTGATATGCTAACTACTTTGCAATCGATGCTTGATGATGTGGATTTTAAGGGGGCGAATGATGAGTAACCAACCTTTAACGGATAAATCACCGCAATTTGAATATTACAGCAATATTCGACACTATCGCCCAATGCCAAGCGAACGCACCGCCCTAGATGAAAAGCTAGACACTTTTCAAAGCCTTTTGAGCGTTAAAAATTCGCTATATGTAGCGATTGATGATCAGTATCAAAAATTCACTTTCCACGGTAGCCAATCTATCAGGGAAGCAAGTAACGCCGTATTTTTTGATCTGATGATGATAGCCCAAATTCTACAAGAGAAAATCGAGCAAGAATTTCAGCTATTAAGCGAATTTATTCAAGCACAGCAACCACAAAACCAAGGGGGCGAACAATGAAAGCAAGACAATATCAACCACAAATCATTGACAGCGGCAGAGTAGAATATTGTGCAAAAATGATTAAGGGCAAAACCGCCGAGCAAATAGCGGAAATGATGAAAAATCCAGTTTTCAGAATGGTCGCCCGAAAATATGAAAAAGACCGCCAAAAGCGGCAACAATGGCAACGAGAACACGGCATCAATAGGGGGATTTTATGCTAGAAAAACAGATAACCGTCAATAGCAAAGAGTTATGGGGAATAAAGCAGATCGCCAATTATTTAGGTTTAAGTTATCGCTATGTACAAAGCCTAAAACGTGATCCGAATTTCCCAAAGCCGATCAGATTGCCAAAGCTAAATGACCCGAGCGTCACAAGCACTCGCCCGAAATTTTTTGCCGGTGATATTGTTCGATATTGTGAGCAATGCAGAACCCCAAAAAACCAAAGCTAACCCAAAGGGGCAAACCGCCCCTTTTTTTGATTGAAAGGTTATGAATTATGATGAACGGAAGACTTAAAAAAGCCCAAACTGGCAACGAGAAACAACCGCAAGAAATGGAAAAACCGAAAAATACGCCCTATGTAGATTACAAGGAAATGGAGAACCAAAGCGGGCTATTTTTTATTAATCCTGAACAGATTACCTATAAAGGCGATACACCAATTATTAAACCAGAGAAGATTAGCTGGATTTGCAATAAATTAGAGCTAAAAGGGCAAGGCAAAGACAATCAAGGCGATTATTATTACTTGTTCAGTTGGCAAAATACGGACGAAAAAGCCCCCAGACTCGAGGCGGTCGCCCTTTCTGATTTTGGCAGTGAAACAGGTTGGAAACAGCTCAAAGCCAAAGGCTTAAAAATGACACAGGGGCAAGGCTTAGTATCTAAATTAACCGACCATTTTCATCAAATTAGCCAACAAATGCCAACAAATTGGAAAATAACCAAACTTTCAGGATGGCAAAATGGGGCGTATTTATTGCCAAATGGGGAAATGATAGGCGAACCGACAAGCCCGATTTATTTCACTAACCAAAGCTCCAAAAGTTTAGGCTATACCACAGGCGGAACGCTAGAAAGTTGGCAAAATGAGATCGCTCAAAACGTCAGGGGCAATTCTTCAATGATGTTAGGCGTAGCCGTGGCATTATCCGCCCCAATGTTAAAAATTTTAGAGCGTGATTCGTTCGGCGTGCATTTATTCGGACAAAGCTCAAAAGGCAAAACCACTATATTAAAAATTGCTAATAGCATTTATGGCAAAGGAAAAGATATTATGCTTAACTGGAATGCAACCGCCCTATCTGTTCAAAATGAGGCGGCAGCCCGTAATGATGGTTTTGTAGGATTAGACGAAATAGGGCAAGCAACAGACGGATTAATGCTAAAAAAAACGGCATACGATTTATTTAATGAAATTAGCAAAGGACAAAGCAATAAAGACGGCGTAAACAAAGAGGCGAAACACTGGAAAATAACGGCACTTTCAACAGGTGAAAAGGATCTAGAAACTCAAATAAAAATAGCCTTAGGCGGAGCTAAAGGGGCAACCGTACACGCTGGGCAATTAGTGCGATTTTTAAATATTCAAATACAAGATATTCAAGCATTACACCAATTTAAAAACACCAAAGCCCACGCCGATCACTTGAATGAAAAAGTGTTAGAGCATTACGGCATTATTGGCAGAGAATGGATCAGCTATTTAGCCAAAAATAAAAAACAGGTCAAACAGAAGTATGAAGAGGTTAAATTAAAATGGATTGAATTAACCGAAACAATGAGCGACCAAGTAAAACGAGTTGCAACGGAGAGATTCGCCACGCTAGAAACCGCCCTACAATTAGCCCAACACTTAACAGGCTGGACGGCAGACGAAAACGAAAGGGCAATAACCGAGAATTTTTTAAACTGGAAAGAAGACTACGGCGAAACCAACAGGGAAGAAAAGGATATAGCCGAAACGGTTATAAACTGGATTTTGCAAAATGAAAGCCGTTTTTGTACCGTTGAACCAAATAGCGGGTTATATGATAAGGAATTTAAGCCGCAGAATATGGCGGGATTTAAAGTTATAAGCACAGAAAAAGAACCCGAGCATTTTTATATATACCCGAATGCGTTTAGAGAAATGGCAAGCGATTATCAAATAAAAATGGCGTGTAAAATTTTGTTCAGTGCTGGCATATTAAAGCCAATGCGAAAACCCGAACGGAATTATGAATATCATTTCACCATACCTAAAACTATAACAGGGGGGCGAAAGGTAAGGGCATTTAAAATAGAATTACCACAGATTTAAAAACAACCAAGAGCAAGGCGGAAACCTTGCTTTTTTTATGGCTCAAAAATACAAATTTTTATAGAGATATTATTATATTTTTAGGAATTTTAGGAACGTAAAATAATAAATATTATAATATCAATAATTTAATATATTTTTACGTTCCTAAAATACCCCTTTGCGTTCCTAAAACACCCCTTTACGTTCCTAAAAATGGCGGTTACGTTCCTAAATTCCATTTTTATAAAATTTTGCGTTCCTAAAAATACCCCCTTGCGTTCCTAAAAAATTCCTAATTTTAGGAACGCTTAAATAATTGAATTATAAAGTAAAAACGGCTTGCGTTCCTAAATTCCTAAAATTCCTAAAAAAAATACACACACCCAAAATATTTTTTTATTTTTAGATTGGAGATATGGATCCAAGGGTAAGGGCAATTAATAACATTTTGCTTTAAATATGCTCAATTATGATCAATAATAAAATTCAGAAAGCCACTAAAAAGCCACCAAAGGGAACGAGAAAAAATAGAAAAACCTTTATTTAACAATAGTTAGCGGTTGGATTTAGTTACCCCTCTCACCGCCATTCTTTTAATATATTATTCCGCTATCTATCTAGTTCTTATTCTGTTTTTTTCTTTTTCTTATTGGCTTTTTTGTTTCTTTTATTTCTTTGGTGGGCAGTTTACTTGCTGTTTTGCCATCCTTTTTTACGATTTTTGTGATCTGCATTCCAAAACTGCGGTAAATTTCTTGAGACTTTTTGCATTTTGCTTGAAATTACGTTCTGTTGAGTTTACTCACAATATTCTCAGCAAAAAAATCAACATTCATTTTCAAAAAGGAAATCTTATGAAATCTATTAAAACATTATTAAGTACTGTGGTACTTGCAGGCTCATTATTAAGCGGTGCAAACGCATTCGCAGAAAACACTCAACCAGTCACAGCTCCGACTCAACAAGTAGCAGTACAAACGGTTGCAACTGAAACACAAGCAGAAGTTGCCGTAGTCGGTGATAAATTAAATATTAACACCGCATCTGCAGCAGAGATTCAAAAAGCCTTAACTGGCATCGGAGCGAAAAAAGCGGAGGCGATAGTTCAGTATCGTGAAAAGCACGGCGCTTTTACGTCAGTAGAACAGTTATTGGAGGTGCAAGGTATTGGGCAAGCCACATTAGATAAAAATAAAGATCGGATTATTTTCTAGTTATTTGCCAATCATTAATCAAAAGCCATTGCAATATTATGGCAATGGCTTTACAACTTAGAATATACACCGCAAGGATAATATTCTAAATGTTAATCTATGGCATACCCTTGTGGTGAAAGTAATTGACCATCTAAATAGGCTTGTCCGTCAATTTCTTTCAAGCGATCATCAACAAACCATTTCACCACCAAAGGATAAATTTGTAATTCTTGTGTTTTCACTCGTTGTTGAATATCTTCTATGCTATCGTCAGGGAAAATCGGCACTTTAGCTTGTAAAATCACGGCACCGCCATCTACTTGCTCATTCACAAAATGCACCGTTGTACCATGTTCCGTTTCGCCAGCGTCCAAAGCCTGTTGATAGGTGTTTAAGCCACGGAATTTTGGCAATAATGACGGATGAATATTTAAAATCTTGCCAGCAAAGCGTTGGGTAAATTCAGCGGTGAGAATTTTCATATAGCCAGCCAACACAATCAAATCTGCCTCAAGATCAGCAATAAAATCCCCAATAGCTAAATCCATTGCCAGATTATTTGGATAATGTTTACGTTCAAAAAGTGCGGTGGGAATATTGGCATTTTTGGCACGTTCTAAACCGTAAGCATTGGCTTTATTGCTAATCACAGCCACAATTTGCCCATTAATCATTTTATTTTCGCAAGCCTCTATAATCGCTTGTAAATTGCTGCCTGAACCTGAAATAAGAATAACGATTTTTTTCATAAAGATAGGTATTAAATTGAAAAATTAAGGGCGGACATATCGATCCGCCCCGAATATTATTGAATAATCACTTGTTGTTCGCTTGCTTGTAACGGTTCAATTTGACCAATTAACCAAGCGTCTTCACCTGCTGCACGCAATACTGTCAAGGCTTTTTCTACATCTGCTTGTGGTAATGCAATCACCATGCCTACACCACAGTTAAAGGTGCGGTACATTTCATAGGTTTCAATATTGCCTTTTTCTTGCAACCATTTGAACACAGGCTGCCATTGCCAGCTTTTTTCATTAATGACCGCTTTCAAATTCTGTGGTAAAACTCGTGGAATATTTTCCCAGAAACCGCCACCGGTTAAATGAGCAATCGCATGCACATCAACATTTTCAATCAATTCTAACACCGATTTGACATAAATTTTGGTCGGTGCAAGCACTTGTTCGCTTAACGGACGACCTGCCAACTGTTCTGTGGCAGGGTTTACGCCTGATACTTCAATCACCTTACGTACTAAAGAATAACCATTGGAATGTGGACCACTTGACGCTAACGCAATTAACGCATCTCCCACTTGTACTTGCGAACCGTCAATAATTTTAGATTTTTCCACCACACCGACACAGAAGCCAGCTAAATCGTAATCACCAGCGTGATACATACCCGGCATTTCCGCTGTTTCACCGCCGACCAAGGCACAACCTGATTGTACGCAACCCTCTGCAATGCCTTTCACCACATCGGATGCTACATCTACTTCCAATTTTCCTGTGGCATAATAATCCAAGAAGAACAACGGTTCTGCACCTTGTACCACTAAATCATTGACGCACATTGCCACCAAATCAATCCCAATCGTATCGTGTTTTTTCAAATCAATCGCTAAACGTAATTTGGTGCCAACACCGTCAGTACCTGAAACTAAAATCGGTTCTTTATATTTGCTTGGCAACGCACATAACGCACCGAAACCACCTAAACCGCCAATCACTTCAGGGCGAGTGGTGCGTTTTACGTGCGGTTTAATCCGTTCGACTAATTCATTGCCTGCGTTAATATCCACGCCAGCATCTTTATAACTTAATGATGGTTTGCTCACGATGTTGTCCTTTTATTAGAAATTTTGCCGTATTATACCGAGTTTACTGATTTACGTAAACGTTTGCGTAATGGTATTTAAAATAAAAAAGTCCTAAAAAAGATGCTCCCCAATATCTAGGATATTAGGGCGTAGAGCTTTACGGTTATTTTTTCGGAAATTTCAAGAAATAATAATTAATTTAATGGCTTAAATACATTGAAACGAGCTGGATCTTTATTTTTCGCCTCAAAGAGAATTTTAAACAATGAATACAAAACTTTATTAGGGACAGGTCTAGAATTATCTTTACCGGATTTTCTTCTCCAACTTCGAATATTAGCCTTAGTCGCCTTTACCCCTTTTTCTTCCAATAGAGATAGCAATAGATCAATATCGTCAATTAATCCTGATAAATACAAGAGGTGATTGAAAGAGTCATTATTATCCATAAGATTCAACTAATTAAAGAAAATATTGGTCTTTTAGTATAGTTCAAAAACTATAATAACTCAACATCTCTACAATTTAAGCTAGAATACACATTATACCTTTTAGAGGTTAATTTGTGTTTTACCCTTTATGGGGGATTGAATTAAACCCTCAATATACTTTTTGTTTTTTCCTCGATCCCTTGCAAAATAGGTTCACGAATAAATTCAGGAATATGATCACATTGAATTTGTGATAGTGTTGGCAATGTTTGACTAATCTCATGTAAAATATCTTCCACATTTTCTTTGGCAAAACCTGCTAGTTTGGCGGTATGGAAGATATGGCGAAGTTGGATTTTATCCCAGAAATAATGCTTATTTTCGCCGTGCCATGCCATGGCCATTTTGATTTTTTGATGGCGTAGTCCTTTCGGGTTGATCAACGGATAAGCTGACATCACATCATAAAATGGCGTTAGGCGATAGCGGTTACCTTGTTCCAGAAAAATACTGAAATTTTTGGTATGTCCATCAATGGCACATAACAGCCAATACAAAATCTGTGCTTTAAAAAAGCGTTTTCGGTCATTGAGCGGATCAGCAGAGCTATTGAGTAAGTGCATAATCGACAAAATGCCAGCACCACCATCTGATTCATATTTGCGAGCGGGAGCAATATTTAAGGCTTGGCAGAGGTCTTCTTGTGGCAAACGTACAAGCCAATTTCCCGATTTTGCCCAACGGCGGTCAAATCGTTCTACAATTAACACTTTGGTTTCTCCAAAATGGCGAATTTCGGCGTTAGGTACATCTAAACCAAAGAGGCGTAAAATTTCCAAACAAAGCCATTCATTTTCACAACTCATTGAAAGATCAAGCTGACCTTGAGCGACTTGCCCAATGGGTAACTTAAAAATATGGCTAGTTGCGGTGGAATAAAGCGGACGTTTCCATTGTCCTTGATGAAGTAATAAGGCTGTTTTTTCTTGAGCACCAGCAAGTGAAATACGAAAATCATCTGATTTATCCATGCCTAATGGTAAGGATTGATAATTTTTCAACAGCACTTCAATTTCATGCTCATTTAATGTTGCTGCCTCGATTTGACGAATAAAATGCGGTGTTTCTTGATAAAGTTGAATTGCCCCGACACAATCTTGCCCAATGGCAGCAAGTAAATCAAAAGGGGTTTTGGTGTGAGTTTGAAAACGTTGCTGAATACGAGAGCGAATTTGCTCATTATCAGGTAATAAATTATCAAAAAAATTAAATACCACTTCGCCTTTATAAATTTTATTTGAAAGTGGGAGCGAAAGTGATATTGGTCGGCCACGTTCAGAATGTAGCCAGTTTGGGTTATATTGAAATTCGGTTGCCCCACTCGTTAGCTTGCGCCATTGTCCAACGTGAAATCCATTCATTGCAATATTCAAAATATTTTCCATTACCAAATCTCACTATCAACAATATAAGTTGCACTTTCTTCTCTAATCATATTTTTATCTGAGTCTTGTTTTTGGGTCGGCAACACCTGCCCCTGAGTTGGACGAGGTTGAACAATCAGTTCCAATTCCAATGCCATTAAAATTTTAAACAATGTGTCTAATTTTGTGCTTTCGGGCGTGTTTTCAAATACGGAAACAGTCGCTTGTTTTGTCGCCGCTTGTTTTGCTACATCTGTTTGGGATAAACCTGCTTGATAACGATATTCTCTAATAATTTGTGCAAGCATTTTTGCACTGGTAATACTTAATGCCATAATGAAATCCTACACTCTAAAAGGGATAATTTATATTATATCCTTTTAAGGGGTTAAAGTCAATGTTATCCTTTAAGCGGTATATTTAAAAATTTATTATTTCCAAATAATAACAAATTGTGCAAAAAAAAAACAATGTTAGAATGTGTTTAATTCAATTTCACACTATCAAGGGGTATCTATATGACAAGTAAGTATATTCAAAATCGCCTAACAAAAGATGAATACGTCGTTTACGAACCAAAAAGAAAATCAAAATTAATTTGGTGGATTATTCTTCTTTTGCTTACTTGGACGCTAATTGGGGCGTTAATTTCCATTCCAATGGCTGCATTATTGACGAAACACTACAAAACCTATTTAGCATTAACGAATAAGCGAATCATGCTACAAGATCAAGATTTACATGAATATTCCATTCCTCTTGAAAGTATTGAAAATATCGTGTTTGAAAATGGTGCGTTGAGTATTATCAGTTCTGCTTATGACAATACATTTAGAATTAACTTTATTGCAGATCAACATATTTTTAAACAAAAATTTGATGCTTTAATGAATAGTTAGGAGTGGGAGGATGAAAGATTTTTCTCATTTTTTTCTTTTTCAGAAAGTATTAGAAAAGGCGTGATGAGATTTTATTTCATCACGCATCTTGTTCTTCAAAAGCTATATATTATAAATTATCTCCTTTAGGGGTTAAATTGAATTTTATCCTTTTAAAGGGGTTGTTTCCATTTCTTGTAGAAATACAAACATTTTTCAAAAGAGTAGATAGCGTTGATGCGGGCAAGGCATTTACTACAAGTTAGGTGATATGGCTGTGATTTTCTTTTTCACGAACAGTCCCACGACACGAAATAACACAAATAATAATAGCAGAAAGTACAATGGTTTGTTCCCTAACACGGCATAAGGTGTTTTACCTTGTGTTGGGGCAATTTTCTGCGTTAATGTCGTTTCCACAAACTGCGGTGCTTTTTGGATGATATTTCCTTGTGCATCAATAAAAGCGGTTACGCCAGTATTCGTGGCTCGAATCACGGGTTTACCTAATTCTAAGGCTCGCATTCTGGCCATTTGGAAATGTTGCCAAGGACCGTAGCTGTCACCAAACCAAGCATCATTGGAAACGGTTAAAATAAAATCGGTATCGGGTTTTAAATTAGCTTGTAATTGGCTGCTTTCAATAATTTCATAGCAAATTGCGCCCATAAAATGGCGACCTTGGCTGACGAGATCAGATTGAATAGCGTGGCCACTTTGGAAAGCAGACATGGGGAGATTAAAGACCGATCCAAGAGGGCGTAATAAACTTTCTAAGGGGACATATTCCCCGAATGGCACAAGATGATGTTTATTGTAACGTTGTGCTGTGTCAGAACGGTACTGGCCGTCAACTAAGGCAATGGAATTAAATAATTTTCCGCTGTTGTTATCATGATGAACGGTGCCGATCATAATATCCGTATGGGTGGTTTGACTGGCTTGATTTAATTCCGCAAAAAATGGCTGGATACGTTCTTCTAAAGCGGGTAGGGCGCTTTCGGGAAGAATAATCAGATCGGATTTGCCAAGATGTTGGCTAATTAACTTGGCGTAAATTTGTAAGGTGGATTGTAAATAGTCGGGATCCCATTTTAGCGATTGGGCAATATTGCCTTGCGCTAACGTGATGGTAATGGCTTTTTCTTCCACGGGTTTGGTGTAATCTCTTTTGGCTAAGGTCGCAACGATACTAACCACAACAGCAAGAGCGATATTTGCGATTGCAAGGTTGAATTTTCGAGGGCGGGAAGTGAAAGCAAAAACAGCATTAAAAATCACCGCACTTAACCAAACCACAAAGAACGTTAAACCAGTGACCCCGAAAATAGGCGCAATGCCCGCAAAAGGGCTGTCAATTTGCGTGTAGCCGAATTGGAGCCATGGAAAACCGGTAAATAACCAACCTCGTAAAAATTCGGTCAATGTCCAAATTGCGCCAAAGATAACAGGGCTTGATACTTTAAAGCGTTGGACTAAATAACTGAAGAATAAAGGGAAAAGCGCTAAATAACAGGCGAGAAGTAATACCAATCCATAACTTAACCAGAGGGGCGAACCGCCAAATTGGTGAATACTGACATGTAGCCAACTGGTGCCAATGCTAAAAAAGCTCACGCCCCATAAAAAACTGGCCCGAAGTGCGGTGCTTTTGGGGGGAATTTTAGCCACATAAAGTAAACCAAACACAGAAAGATAGGCAATGCCCCAATAATCAAAGGGAGAAAAGGCAAAGACGCCCACGCCACCTGAGATTAACGCAATAAGATAGGGTAAGCCTCGCATGATTATTCTTCCGTGTTGTTTTCAATATGGCTGATGGTTTCCAACTGCTCATCCGTCACGGTAATGCGTAACTGGATAATCCGGCGGCTGTCGGCGGAAGTGACTTTAAAATGAATGCCGTCTAGCTCAATTTCTTCGCCTCGTTTGGGCAAATAACCAAAGGCCTGCATAATCACACCGCCGATAGTATCCACTTCTTCATCCGCAAAATGGGTACCAAATTTCTCATTAAAATCATCAATATCCGTTAATGCCAGTACAGCGTAAGTATGGCGAGAAAGTTGGCGGATATTAGCAATCACTTCTTCTTCATCAAATTCATCTTCAATATCGCCGACAATTTGCTCTAAAATATCTTCAATGGTCACCAAACCTGAAATGGCGCCAAATTCGTCCACCACGATTGCCATGTGAAAGCGTTCAGTACGGAAATCTTTCAGCATGCGATCCACCCGTTTGCTTTCTGGCACGATCACCGCAGGGCGTAAAATCGCTTGTATATTGAACTCATCAGGCTGTTCGCGCAGAAATTGCAACAGATCTTTGGCATGCAAAATCCCAAGTACGTTATCTCGTTCATCCGTAATTACCGGAAAACGTGAGTGTGCAGTGTCAATAATGGTATCAAGGCAACTTTCGAGATCAAGATCGTTTTCAATAAAGACGATTTGCGCACGTGGGATCATAATATCCCGAACGCGCAGTTCAGCGATTTCCATGACGCCCTCGATCATTTCTCGGGTGTCTTGGTCAATGAGATCATTTTGTTCAGAGTCCCGAATGACTTCCACTAATTCTTCACGGTTTTTCAGTTCGCCTTGAAAAAAACGACCAAATAAAGATTGAAAGAACGATTTTTTTTGATAAGTATCGGTTTGAGTTGGGTTATTCGAGTGTTCGTCCATAGTTTTTTTATTGGTTTGATAGTTGACCTGTTGAAATTAGCATATTTTTCATGCAAAGAAAAGGTTAGTTGAGCGAAAAGTGCGGTAGATTTTTAATGTGTTTTGCCAAAAAACAAAAGCCCGAATGTTTCGAGCTTTGTTGGTCAATATTGAATTATCTCGCACGGAAAATAATGCGCCCTTTGCTTAAATCATAAGGGGTCATTTCCACGGTCACTTTGTCACCGGTTAAAATACGAATATAGTTTTTACGCATTTTACCTGAAATATGGGCCGTCACTACGTGACCATTTTCTAATTCCACACGGAACATTGTGTTTGGCAAGGTTTCCAAAATGGTGCCTTGCATTTCAATGCAATCTTCTTTAGACATTAATTGATTAATCCTTTTTTCTTTAACATAAATATAAAAAACGGGCGAATTATACTATTTTGTCGCCTGTTCTGAAAGCATTAATTTGATAAAATGTGATTAAAACTGTACAATAGCCAACCGATTTTATGACCCGATTAACAAATTAATTAAAATGACGCAAAAATTACATATTAAAACCTGGGGCTGTCAAATGAATGAGTATGACAGCTCAAAAATGGCAGATTTATTATTAAGCACCCATGGCTTAGAACTGACCGAAGAAGCAGAAGAAGCGGACGTATTGTTGTTAAATACTTGTTCCATTCGTGAAAAAGCCCAAGAAAAAGTATTCCACCAGCTCGGGCGTTGGAAACAGCTGAAAAAACATAATCCGAATTTAGTGATTGGTGTGGGCGGTTGTGTGGCCTCACAAGAGGGGGCGCATATTCGTGATCGTGCGCCATTTGTAGACATTATTTTTGGCCCACAAACCTTGCACCGTTTGCCCGAAATGATTAATCAAATTCGGGGCGGAAAACGTGCTGTGGTGGACGTGAGTTTCCCTGAAATTGAGAAATTTGACCGTTTGCCTGAACCTCGAGCCGAGGGGCCAACGGCGTTTGTGTCGATTATGGAGGGCTGTAATAAATACTGCTCATTCTGCGTGGTGCCTTATACTCGTGGCGAAGAAGTGAGCCGTCCTGTGGACGATATTTTATTTGAAATCGCCCAATTAGCCGAGCAAGGCGTGCGTGAGGTGAACCTGTTAGGGCAAAACGTGAATGCCTATCGTGGGGCAACCTTTGATGGCGAAATTTGTTCTTTTGCGGAATTATTGCGTTTGGTGGCCGCCATTGATGGTATTGACCGCTTACGTTTCACCACCAGCCACCCGATTGAATTTACAGACGATATTATTGAGGTGTACAGCGATACGCCAGAACTCGTGAGTTTCTTGCATTTGCCGGTACAAAGCGGGTCGGATCGGGTATTAACCATGATGAAACGTAACCACACGGCGTTGGAATATAAAGCGATTATTCGTAAATTACGCAAAGTTCGTCCGAATATTCAAATTAGCTCTGACTTTATCGTGGGTTTCCCAGGGGAAACGGATCAGGATTTTGAAGATACCATGAATCTGATTGCGCAAGTAAATTTTGATATGAGCTTTAGCTTTATTTACTCGGCTCGCCCAGGGACACCTGCGGCAGATTTGCCTGATGATGTGAGCGAAGAGGAGAAAAAACAACGCTTGTATCTGTTGCAACAACGTATTAATAACCAAGCGGCACAATTTAGCCGTGCTATGTTGGGGACGGAACAGCGTGTCTTGGTAGAGGGGCCGTCTAAAAAAGACATTATGGAACTCACTGGTAGAACCGAAACCAACCGTATTGTGAATTTCAAAGGCACACCAGATATGATCGGCAAATTTGTGGACATTAAGATTACTGACGTGTACACCAATTCCTTGCGTGGTGATGTGGTGCGTACTGAAGATCAAATGGGCTTACGTGTGATTCAATCGCCACAAGCCGTGATTAATCGAACGCGTAAAGAAGATGAATTAGGGGTTGGCAAATATGCCGCTTAATTAAAAAATTCTGGTTATTTTCACCGCAGTTTTTGTTCTCAAATAAAAACTGCGGTTTTTTTTCACCAAAAAATGCTTTTTACTGTATAAACTGCTTGTCAATTAAACGATCTAAGTATAGAATTGAACAAAATGTGGGAAAAAGTGGAGTTTTGTGTCGAATGACCTCGCTTAACACGCATTTTCAAGTAAATAACGGACTGAATAAGGCAAATAACAATGTTTCGTGGTGCAACAGCGGTGAATTTAGATACAAAGGGACGTCTTGCGATCCCGACCCGCTATCGTCCAGAAATTCTTGAACAAAATCAAGGACAAATGGTCTGCACTGTGGATATTCGCCAATCTTGTTTATTGTTATACCCCTTGAGTGAATGGGAAACCATTGAGCAAAAGTTGTTAGCCTTATCGAATTTTGACCCCGCGCAACGCAGTTTACAACGTGTCATGTTAGGGTATGCCACGGAATGTGAATTAGATAGCGCCGGTAGAATTTTAGTCAGCGCGCCATTACGTCAACATGCGAAATTAGAAAAAAATATCATGTTAGTCGGTCAACTCAATAAATTTGAGATTTGGTCCGAAGCGGAATGGCACGCACAAATTGAACAAGACATGGCATTAGGCGCCAGTGGTGAATTTGCCTTGTCAGACGCATTAAAAACGCTCTCTTTATAAAGAGGGCAGCACTAGCAAACTCACTTAAGGGACAAAGATCCTCCGGTGAGATAATAAAAAAGGTGGCGAGCTAGAATTTTCTAGCTCCGCTCAACCTGATGAATACCTTTCTTGGATTAATTTTAGTTTTGGGATAATTTTATGAATGCGCCAAATACCTTATGTCAAACGCATATCACTGTGTTACTTCATGAAGCAGTGGATGGCTTGGCGTTGAAAGAAAAAGGTATTTATATTGACGGCACTTTTGGCCGTGGCGGGCATTCTCGTTTAATCCTTTCTCAACTGGCGGATAATGGGCGTTTAATTGCCATTGATCGTGACCCGCAAGCTATTGCGGAAGCCAACACTATTCAAGATCCCCGTTTTCAGATTGAACATAACAGCTTTTCAGCCATGCCTGAGATTTGTGAAAAATTAGGTTTAGTCGGCAAAATTGATGGTATTTTGCTTGATCTTGGTGTTTCCTCTCCGCAACTGGATGATGCTGAACGTGGCTTTAGTTTTATGAAAGATGGCCCGTTGGATATGCGCATGGATACCAGCAAAGGGCAATCTGCGGCGGAATGGTTGGCGAAGGTATCGGAAAGTGATTTAGCATGGGTGTTGAAAACCTTTGGCGAAGAACGTTTTGCTAAACGTATTGCGACGGCGATTGTGAATTATAATAAAAATGCCATGCAAAATAATCAGCCCATTTTACACCGCACGTTGCAATTAGCAGAATTGATTGCCAATGCGGTGCCCTTTAAAGATAAGCATAAACATCCGGCTACACGCAGTTTTCAGGCGATTCGTATTTTTATCAACTCAGAATTAGACGAATTAGAAACCGTGTTAAATTCAGCAGTGAAATTGTTAGCCCCACAAGGTCGTCTATCCATTATTAGTTTCCATTCGTTGGAAGATCGCATGGTGAAACAGTTTATGCGTAAGCAAAGCAAAGGCGAGGAGATTCCAAAAGGGTTGCCGTTGCGTGAAGATCAAATTCAGCGTAATCAAACTCTCAATATTATTGGTAAAGCCATTCAAGCCAGTGAGCAAGAAGTGGTGTTAAATCCTCGTTCACGTAGTGCCGTGTTACGTATTGCGGAGAAAAGATAAATGAGCGAGCCTTTATTAAATAGTCAACGCTATCCGTTACAACATGTTGTGATTCAAGATATTTTTTCGGCCAATAAATTTGCCCTTTGTTTATTGCTTGCTATTGTCGTGACGGCCGTTGGTACAGTTTGGATTACTTATCAAACCCGAGACTTAATTTCACAAAAAGCAAGGCTTATTTTTGAAAAAGAAAAACTTGAAAATCAATTTAAGAATTTAACATTAGAAGAGGCCTCCTTAAGTGACAGTGGTCGTATTGAATCTATGGCGACCAAGGGCTTGGGGTTGAGTCGTGTTCAACCTGAACAAGAAGTGGTGATAGTAGAATGAAAGTGAAATTTAACTCAATACGTGGTAAGTCGAAAGCCAAAAGTGCAGTGAAAAAATCAGCCAGTTCACCGAGCGTTAAACTCAATAAGCCTACCAAGGTCTATACCAATAGTTTCTTAAAAGGACGTTATCGTTGGGCGCTTGGTGCGGTGTGTTTGTGTTTTTCCGCTTTGGTTGCCCGTGCCACTTTTGTGCAAGCGATTGAAGTTGATACTTTTAATCATGAGGCAGACAAACGTTCGTTACGTCAACAGAAAATTCTATCACCTAGAGGCTCTATTTTAGATCGTAATGGACAACTCTTGTCTGTCAGTGTCCCCACATACAATATTAAAGCCGATCCTAAATTTATTTTAGAGGGTGACTATTTAGCTGACAAAGAACGTTGGAAAGCCTTGTCTGAGGCATTGCATATCAAGCATAAAGATCTTGTGGAGAAAATTGAAAACAAACCCAAATCTCGGGATATTATCCTAAGCCGCCAAATGAGCGAAAGTGTGGCAGAGTATGTCCGTCAATTAAAAATCCCAGGTATTATATTGGAAAACGATTTTCGTCGTTTCTATCCTCGAGCCGAAGAAACTGCGCATTTAATCGGTTTTACAGATATTGATAATAACGGGATTGAGGGCATTGAAAAAAGTTTAAATACCGATTTAACGGGTAAAGCGGGATTACGCACGTATCGCAAAGATAAAAAAGGCAATATTGTCGAAGAAATTTCCGATGTGAAAAAATATGCGGCGCATGATGTGGTATTGAGTATTGATGAAAAATTACAATCGATAGTATACCGTGAAATTGCAAATGCTGTTAAAGAAAATAAAGCGGATTCAGGCACGGCCGTACTCGTAGATGTTCGTACGGGTGAAGTGTTGGCTATGGCCAATGCACCGTCTTATAACCCAAATAAACGGGATGGTATTTCCGAAGAATTAATGCGTAACCGTGCGGTGACAGATACTTTTGAACCAGGTTCTACCGTTAAACCTTTTGTAGTGTTAACGGCATTACAACGTGGCGCTGTGAAACGGAATGAAATTATTAATACAGGTCCGTTAGTATTAAATGGTCATGAAATTAAAGACGTAGCACCACGTGATCAACAAACCTTAGATGAAATTTTGGAAAACTCGTCCAACCGAGGAGTAAGCCGATTGGCCTTACGTATGCCGCCTACAGCGTTAATGGAAACTTATCAAGGTGCTGGTTTAGGTAAACTCACGAACTTAGGTTTAGGAGGGGAGCAAGCGGGTATGTTGGGTGCAAATCGGACTCGTTGGTCTGATATTGAGCGAGCCAACGTCGCTTATGGATATGGGATTAATGCTACTCCATTACAAATCGCACGAGCCTACGTGACCTTGGGAAGTTTCGGTATTTACCGCCCATTATCCATTACAAAAGTGGATCCACCTGTGATTGGTAATCGGGTATTTTCCGAAAAAATTACCAAAGATGTGGTACATATGATGGAAAAAGTGGCGATTAAAAATAAACGGGCTTTGGTGGAAGGATATCGTGTGGCGATTAAAACGGGTACCGCTAAAAAATTAGAGAAAAATCGTTACGTGGATAAATATATGGCTTATACCGCTGGACTTGCCCCAGTGACTGATCCTCGTTTTGCTTTAGTGATTTTAATTGATAATCCGAAAGCGGGTCAATATTATGGGGGCGCCATTTCAGCCCCAGTCTTTTCGAGTATTATGAGCAGTGCGTTACGTGCTTATAACATTACGCCAGATGCTGAGGGCAGTGCGTCGAATATTAAAAATACAAAACGGGTTGTTCGGCTCAGTGATAAAAACACCGAGAAACAAACCAACTAAGTGAGAAAATAATGATAAAATTGACCGCACTTTTGGGCGATAACCGATTATCTGGGGAAAACTTATCGACCGAAACCATTGAGCAACTTGAACATATTTTCCCCCGTGATATGGCCTTAGACAGCCGCTCTGTGAAGACTGGCTGTCTTTTCGTTGCAATTAAAGGGCATACTGTTGATGGTCGTCGTTTTATTCCACAAGCCATTGCAAAGGGTGCGGTTGCCGTATTAGCTGATGCCGACCAACCAAATGAACATTTAACCGTTCATGTTGAAAACAATGTCCCTGTTATTGCGTATTTTGATTTATCTGCACACCTGTCTGAAATCGCTGATATTTTCTACGCCCGTCCCTCACAAAAATTAACCTTAGTTGGCGTGACTGGCACCAATGGTAAAACCACGATAGCGCAATTAATTGCACAATGGACGCAGATTTTAGGTCATAAACCCGCCGTTATGGGGACTATTGGCAACGGCTTATTTGGTCAAGTGAAACCCGCCGAAAATACCACAGGTTCGCCGATTGAAGTACAATCGTCTTTGGCTGAATTCGTCGCACAAGGGGCAGATATTGCTGCCATTGAAGTGTCTTCACACGGTTTAGTGCAAAAACGTATTGAGGCCTTGCATTTTGCCGTCGCCATTTTTACCAATTTAAGCCGTGATCATTTAGATTATCACGGCACCATGCAAGCCTACGCAGAGGCTAAAAAACGGTTATTTACGGAATTAGTGACACAACAACAAATTATTAATGCAGATGATCCTATTGGCGCCGCTTGGTTAACTGAATTACCCCATGGGATTGCGGTCAGTTGCCAACCGGATTTTCAACCGAATCAAAAAAATTGGTTAAAATGCACCGCCGTTTCTTTTCATCACAAAGGCGCAAGCATTGCATTCCAATCAAGTTGGGGCAATGGCACATTAGACAGCCGTTTAATCGGTGCCTTTAATGTCAGCAATTTATTGCTTGTGCTGGCGACCTTATTGGCGTTAGGCTACCCATTGGCGGATTTAATCAAAACAGTATCGCAATTAACGGGCGTTTGTGGTCGAATGGAAATGTTGCACGCACCAAATAAGCCCACAGCGATTGTGGATTACGCACATACGCCAGATGCCTTAGAAAAAGCCTTACAAGCCGCACGAATTCATTGCCAAGGGAAACTTTGGTGTATTTTTGGTTGTGGCGGTGATCGAGATAATGGTAAGCGCCCACTGATGGCAAAAGTCGCTGAACAGTTTGCAGATGTGGTGATTGCCACGGATGATAATCCACGTACGGAAGATCCAAGCAAAATTATGGCCGATATTGTGGCCGGATTTGAACATCCTCAAGCGGTGCAAATTATCCATGACCGCCAGCAAGCGATTAAAACGGCTATGCAAAGTGCGGTGGAAAATGATGTGGTTTTAATTGCGGGTAAAGGACATGAAGATTACCAGATTATTGGGAAAGTGAAACAGCATTTTTCGGATCAGGAAGTGGTAAGGAAATATATTAATTAATTTAAATCGGGTTTCGCCCCGATGGGCGACCATACTTTCTTTTGCTTGCTAAGTTCAGACGGGGTGTGTTTCTTTTGTTACTTTTCTTGGCACAAGCAAAGAAAAGTAAAGAACATGGCAAAATACAATAATAACAATTTGAAATGAAAAACCAAAATGATAAAACTAACAACCAAAAAACTCACTGAAATCCTAAACGGCACCCTTATCGGAAATGCTGATACGCAAATTGAAAACATCAGCACCGATACCCGCCAACAAACCCAAAACGGTTTATTTTTTGCCCTAAAAGGCGAACGTTTTGATGCGCACCAATATCTTGAACAAGCCATGACACAGGGTAATGTGGCTGTGATTGTTGATCATCAATGTGAGGTCAATGTGCCACAAATTATTGTCACCGATACCCGTTTAGCCCTAGGACAATTAGCCCAATGGCTAAAAGCCGAATTAAATCCATTAACCGTGGCAATGACAGGATCTTCTGGCAAAACTACTGTCAAAGAAATGACCGCCGCCATTTTAGCTCAAACGGCAAGCAAAAGTGCGGTAGAAAAAAATCAAGTTTTATTTACCCATGGCAATTTTAATAACGATATTGGCGTGCCATTGACGCTGTTACGGTTGAACGAAAAACATCAATTTGCTGTCATAGAATTAGGGGCAAATCATCAAGGCGAGATTGATTACACCACGCATTTAACCCAGCCAGATGTGGCTTTAGTCAATAACGTAGCCTCCGCCCATTTAGAGGGATTTGGTTCTATTGAGGGCGTGGCACAAGCGAAAGGTGAGATTTTTCGTGGTTTGAGCGAAAAGGGTGTCGCTATTGTGAATTTAGATTGCCATTATTTAGATATGTGGAAAAAAGAAATTGGGGCACATAAAATCCAGTCTTTTTCTGCCCATCATGATCAAGCGGATTTTTATGCGAGCAATGTCAAGGCCACAGCAACGGGTTCCACCTTTATGTTGCACAGTCCACAAGGACAAATTGAGATTAGCTTGCCTTATTTAGGCGAACATAATGTCAGCAATGCCTTGGCCGCCACGGCGTTAGCCATGAACGTGGGCGCCAGTTTACAAGATGTGCAAGCAGGCTTAGAACAAAAATCCCAAGTGAAAGGGCGTTTGTTCCCGATTCAGCCTTGCGAAAACTTGCTTTTATTAGATGACACCTATAATGCCAATGTGGGTTCATTAACCTCTGCTATTGATGTTTTGAAAAAATATCCCGCATTTCGCATTTTTGTTGTTGGAGATATGGCAGAATTAGGCGAAAATACGCCGTTCTGTCATCAACAAATTGCCGATTATGCGGCACAAGCAAAATTAGAATGTGTGGCGAGCTTTGGCGTGCATAGTGCCGTTATTTCGCAGCAATCACAGGGTCAGCATTTTACCGATAAAGCCGTGATGGCAGATTATTTAACGCAAATAATTAAACAAAAATTAGCGAATAATCAACAAGTTGTATTATTAGCAAAAGGATCACGTAGTCAAAAAATGGAAAACGTGATCGACATTTTAAAAGAAAATTTTAAAGGATAATTTTAATGTTAGTTTGGCTTGCATCTTATTTACAGCAATATTTTAGTGATTTTCACGTGGTGTCTTACCTCACTGTGCGTTCGGTTTTTGCACTTTTAACGGCATTGTTATTGTCCCTATGGATTGGGCCGAAAATGATTCGCCGTTTGCAGATTTTTAAATTTGGTCAAGAAGTGCGCAATGATGGGCCAGAAAGCCACTTCCAAAAACGGGGTACGCCAACCATGGGCGGGATTATGATTTTATTTACTATTACGGTGAGTACGCTGTTATGGAGCGACCTGTCTAATCCCTATATCTGGTTCAGTTTATTTGTGTTATTGGGTTACGGCGCTGTTGGGTTTGTGGATGATTACCGCAAAATTAAATACAAAAATACGGATGGCTTAATTGCACGTTGGAAATATTTTTGGTTGTCTGCGATTGCCTTGATTGCGGTGGTAGGGATGTATCTAATTGGAAAAGACACAGATGCCACACGTTTGGTGGTGCCATTCTTTAAAAATATTATGCCTCAGCTCGGCTTTTTCTATATTATCCTGTCTTATTTTGTGATTGTCGGCACCAGTAATGCGGTGAATTTAACCGACGGTTTAGATGGTTTAGCCATTATGCCAACGGTATTTGTCGCCGGTGCCTTTGCCTTAATTGCATGGGCTACAGGTAACATTGAAATTTCCAAATATTTGTATATTCCTTATGTGAAATACAGTTCGGAACTCGTGATTTTCTGTACTGCTATTGTCGGTGCGGGATTAGGTTTCCTTTGGTTTAACACTTACCCTGCACAGGTCTTTATGGGGGATGTGGGTTCACTTGCGTTAGGTGGTGCTTTAGGCGTGATTGCGGTGTTAGTGCGTCAAGAATTTTTATTGGTGATTATGGGCGGTGTGTTTGTCATGGAAACCATTTCGGTGATTTTACAAGTGGGTTCTTACAAATTACGTAAAAAACGCATTTTCCGTATGGCACCGATTCATCACCATTATGAACTCAAAGGTTGGCCAGAACCTCGTGTGATTATCCGCTTTTGGATTATTTCATTGATGTTGGTGTTGATGGGATTAGTGACCTTGAAATTGCGTTAGGGTGAGGGTAAAAACAGTGATGACAGAGAAAAGAAGAAATGAATAACCTATATAAAAACAAAAAAGTCGCCGTCATTGGCTTAGGCAAAACGGGTTTATCTTGTGTGAATTTTTTCGTCAAAAAACAAGCGAACGTGCGAGTTATTGACACAAGACCTTTACCGGCAGGCATCAATGAATTAGATGAAGATATTGATGTGCATACGGGATCGTTGAAACTGGATTGGTTATTAGACAGTGATTTAATTGTGATTAGCCCTGGGTTAGCGGTAAAAACTCCTGAAATTCAGACCGCACTTTCAGCCGGTGTCGAAGTGGTCGGGGATATTGAATTATTCTGCCGTGAAGCCAATAAACCGATTATTGCCATTACCGGTTCAAACGGTAAAAGTACCGTGACGACGCTGGTCGCCGAAATGGCAAAAGCGGATGGTTTGCGAGTTGGTATGGGCGGTAATATCGGTATTCCAGCCTTGTCCCTGTTAGAGGATGAATATGATCTTTATGTGTTGGAATTGTCCAGTTTCCAATTAGAAACCACGTACAGCCTAAAAGCGGCGGCAGCGACCGTGTTAAATGTCACCGAAGATCACATGAACCGTTATGTGGACTTAGAAGATTATCGCCAAGCAAAATTGAAGATTTATGTGAATGCGGAAACGGCGGTGATTAACGGCGAAGATCCGTTGACCAAACAAGACGGTCAGCAAAGTGCAAAACAGCAAGTCAGTTTTGCGGAACACCATGCGGATTATTGGCTAAAAACCGAAAACGGTAAACAATATTTAATGGCGGGTGATGACGTGATTTTGCCTTGTGATGAAGTGAAAATCAGTGGTCGTCATAATTATATGAATGCCTTGGCATCCATTGCGTTGGCGCGGGCGGTAGGCGTAAAAAATCAAGGAATTTGCACCGCACTTCGTACCTTTACTGGACTTGATCACCGTTTCCAATTAGCCCATTTTGCCAATGGTGTGCGTTGGATTAATGATAGTAAAGCGACCAATGTCGGTAGTACGGTGGCGGCGTTAACGGGATTACATTTACAAGGTAAATTGCATTTATTATTAGGCGGTGACGGCAAAGGGGCAGATTTTAGCGAGTTAGAAAAGCTGATCAATAAGCCAGAAATTCTATGTTATTGCTTTGGTCAAGACGGTGCCGAATTAGCTAAATTATCGGCGCAAAGTCAATTATTTGATACCATGGAACAAGCGATTCAGGCTTTACGCCCAACGCTTAAATCGGGTGATATGGTGTTATTATCCCCCGCTTGTGCGAGCTTGGATCAATTTAGCTCTTTTGAAAAACGTGGTGAAGTCTTTACCCATTTAGCACAACTGGCAGAATAGGATGACAGATGGGATTTTGGAATAATGTGAAACAGGGCTGCCAACGTTGGACCACAATTACGCCAGCCAATGCGCTTTATGACCGCACATTGCTGTGGTTATTTGTGATCTTGCTATTTATTGGTTTTATTATGGTGGCCTCAGCCTCCATTCCTGTTGGCTCGAAAAATGAATTAGATCCTTTTTATTATGCGAAACGTGATGCCATTTATATTTGTTTTTCTATTATCACGTGCTATATTTTTCTGCGTATTCCGATGGAAAAATGGGAAAAATACTATGTTTGGATTTTCCTGATTTCTTTACTTTTATTGGTTGCCGTGAGTATTCCTGGGATTGGAAAATCGGTCAATGGTGCTAGACGTTGGTTGCCTTTCCCATTGTTTAATTTTCAGCCAGCAGAATTTGCAAAATTAGCCTTGATTTGTTTTCTTGCTAGTTATTTTACCCGCCGTTATGATGAAGTACGTACTCGCAAATTGAGTGCCGTGAAACCGTTCTTAGTCGTCGGAGTGATGGGGGCATTTTTATTATTGCAACCCGATTTAGGTAGCACGGTCGTCTTATTTGTGATCACCTTTGGCTTGTTGTTTATTGTCGGGGCGCATTTTTTACAATTCCTCGGTCTTCTGGGGTTAGGCGGTGTGTTGTTTATCTGGTTAGTGTTAACCTCCTCTTACCGTTTAAAACGCTTTATCGGTTTTATGGATCCGTTTAAAGACCCGTATGGTGTGGGATTCCAATTATCCAATTCCTTAATGGCATTTGGCCGAGGTGAATTTTTTGGCGAGGGCTTGGGCAATTCTATTCAGAAATTAGAATATTTACCAGAGGCCCATACTGACTTTGTGTTGGCGATCATGGGTGAAGAATTTGGTTTCTTTGGTATTATGCTGATGGTCTTTTTATTAGCCGCATTAGTCTTCCGAGCCATGAAAATTGGTAAAGAATCCTTATTATTGGAACAACGTTTTAAAGGCTTTTTTGCTTTTGGCATTAGTTTTTGGATTTTCTTCCAAGGTTTTGTTAATTTAGGCATGGCGTTAGGGATGTTACCAACTAAAGGGTTAACCTTTCCATTGGTAAGCTATGGCGGATCGAGCGTGATTATTATGTCTATCAGTATTGCGATTTTATTACGGATAGACCACGAAAATAGGCTGATGTGCGGCGGTCATGCCCGATTACGAGATGATTAGACAATAAAAAATAATCAGGGATAAATTAGGTTATATGGAACAACAAAACGAAAAAAAACGATTATTGGTGATGGCCGGTGGTACGGGCGGTCATGTGTTTCCTGCCATTGCCGTGGCACAATATTTACAGCAACAAGGTTGGGAAATTTGTTGGTTAGGCACCGCTGACCGCATGGAGGCCCAACTTGTCCCGAAACATGGTATTCCGATTAAATTTATTCAAATTTCTGGTTTACGTGGTAAAGGTATCGGAGCGTTATTGAAAGCACCTTTTGCGATCACGAAAGCGGTATTACAAGCGAAAAAAATTATTCAGGATTATCAACCGCATGCCGTGTTAGGCATGGGCGGTTACGTGTCAGGTCCGGGTGGCATTGCGGCTAAACTTTGTGGTGTACCCGTGATTTTACATGAACAAAATGCCGTGGCTGGACTGACCAATAAATGGTTAGCGAAGATGGCGAAAGCCGTATTACAAGCCTTTCCAACCGCATTTCCTGATGCCGAAGTGGTCGGCAACCCTGTTCGTGCCGAGCTATTTCAAATGCCCTCACCGGAACAGCATTTTGTAGATCGTTGGAATGAACATGACGGCAAATTGCGTGTGTTAGTGGTCGGCGGTAGCCAAGGGGCGAGAGTGTTAAATCAAACGCTACCACAAGTGGTTACTCAGTTGGCGGATAAATTAGAGGTTCGTCATCAAGTGGGGGTAGGTTCGGTGGAAAATGTGACCGCACTTTATCCAGAAAATGTGCGAAGTGCGGTGAAAATTACGGAATTTATTGATAATATGGCAGAGGCCTATGCGTGGGCGGATTTGGTGATTTGTCGTTCAGGCGCCTTGACCGTGTGTGAATTAGCCGCAGTGGGTACGCCTGCTATTTTTGTGCCATTCCAACATAAGGATCGTCAACAATATTTAAATGCGAAATATTTAGCTGATGCAAATGCGGCTTATATTATTGAGCAAGTAGATTTGACAGCGGATAAATTAGTTGACTTAATCAATCAGTTAGATTTGCCTAAATTAAAAGAAATGGGTATTCAAGCCAAATCTAAAGCGACGCCGTTGTCTGCTCAGAGAGTAGCAGAAGTGATTATGCAAAATGCGAATTAGTTTACTCTCACCCTAGCCCTCTCCCAGAGGGAGAGGGGATGGCTCAGTGGATAATAATGAACAGCGTAAAAGTAGAATAAAAGCGAGAAAATAAATGACATTACGACAAGAAAAAATTAGACAAACGGTGCCAAGTATGCGGCGAGTAAAACAAATTCATTTTGTTGGCATTGGTGGCGCCGGTATGGGCGGTATTGCGGAAGTATTGTTAAATGAGGGCTATGCCGTCACGGGGTCGGATATTGCGGAAAGTGCGGTGACAAATCGGTTAGTTTCTTTAGGGGCAAAAATTTACTTTTCTCATCAAGCAGAAAATGTGCAAGATGCCAGCGTAGTGGTGGTATCTAGTGCGATTAAAGCGGATAATGTGGAAGTCGTGGCCGCACGTGAAAAACGAATCCCCGTGATTCAACGTGCGCAAATGTTAGCGGAAATTATGCGTTTCCGTCATGGTATTGCTATTGCCGGAACGCACGGAAAAACCACCACAACAGCCATGGTATCAATGATTTATACCCAAGCCGGATTAGACCCGACTTTCGTTAATGGTGGTTTGGTCAAATCTGCGGGAACCAATGCTTATTTGGGCGCCAGCCGTTATTTAATTGCCGAAGCCGATGAAAGTGATGCGTCATTCTTGCACTTGCAACCTATGGTATCGGTGGTGACCAATATTGAACCAGACCACATGGAAACTTACAACGGTGACTTTGAAGAAATGAAACGCACTTATGTGAATTTTTTACATAATTTGCCGTTTTATGGTTTATCGGTGATGTGTGCAGATGATTCGGTACTGATGGAATTGGTGCCACAAGTGGGGCGTCAAGTGATTACCTACGGTTTTAGTGAGAGTGCCGATTATCGTATTGAAAATTATGAACAAACGGGTTTCCAAGGCCATTATGATGTGATTACCCCAACGGGTGAGCGGATTAATGTATTGCTCAATGTGCCGGGAAAACATAATGCGTTAAATGCCACGGCCGCGTTAGCGGTAGCGAAAGAAGAAGGCATTAATAATGAGGCTATTTTAGCCGCATTGGCGGATTTCCAAGGAGCGGGACGTCGTTTTGACCAACTCGGTGAGTTTATTCGTCCGAATGGTAAAGTGATGTTAGTGGATGATTACGGTCATCACCCAACAGAAGTGGGTGTTACCATTCAAGCGGCTCGTTCGGGTTGGGAGAATAAACGGGTCGTGATGATTTTCCAACCGCACCGCTATTCTCGTACCCGTGATTTATTTGATGACTTTGTGCAAGTGTTGTCGCAAGTGGATGTGTTGGTATTGCTTGATGTGTATGCCGCCGGCGAACAACCGATTGCGGGAGCAGATAGTCGATCATTGGCGCGTTCCATTCGCAATTTAGGTAAAGTAGACCCGATTTTTGTGGCCGATCATAGCCAATTACCGGAAATCATGGATCAAATTATCCAAGACGGCGATTTAATTTTAGCTCAAGGGGCAGGCAATGTGAGTAAATTGTCACGCCAACTTGTGGAATTGTGGACAAAATAAGAAAAAGATAAAAGAAAAGGAAAAAGAAGATGATACCAGCACCACATGAAATCAGAATTGCAGTATTAATGGGCGGCACCTCTGCCGAACGTGATGTGTCGTTAAACTCAGGGGCTGCCGTATTACAAGCCTTACGTACGTTGGGCTATGATGCTCACCCTGTTGATCCGAAAACCGATGACGTGGCTAATTTAAAAAAACAGGGCTTTGCTTGTGCGTTCAATATTTTGCACGGTCGAGGCGGGGAAGATGGCGTGATTCAAGGCGTATTAGAACAAATTGGCTTGCGTTATACCGGTTGTGGCGTGATGACATCTGCTTTAACCATGGATAAAATGCGGACCAAAATGTTGTGGAAAGGTTTTGGCTTACCTATTGCGGAGATGGAAATTGTCACAAAAAACACCGCAGATTCGCTTAATCCACAAGCCGTGGTCGATCGTTTAGGCTTGCCATTAATGGTAAAACCATCCCGTGAGGGGTCTAGCGTGGGCTTAACCAAAGTGAAATCCGTGGCGGAATTAAAACCGGCGGTAGAATTGGCGTTGCAACATGATGATACGATTTTGATTGAAGAATGGTTAGCGGGGGACGAGTTGACCGTGCCGGTGTTAGATGGCGAAGTCTTACCAGCGGTGCAAATTATCCCAGACGGTGAGTTTTACGATTATAATGCCAAATATATTTCCGATAACACCCAATATATTTGTCCAATGCCAATGTCAGATGAACGTTGGCAAGAATTGCGTAGCTTAGTGAAGCGAGCTTATGACGCCGTGGGCTGTCAGGGTTGGAGCCGTATTGATGTGATGACTGATAGCCAAGGTAATTTCCGCTTGGTCGAAGTCAACACTACCCCCGGCATGACAAGCCATAGCTTATTCCCGAAATCAGCGGCGACCGTGGGGTATTCCTTTGATGATTTAGTGGGTAAAATTTTGCATACGGCGTTATGGGCGGATTTATCTCAAGATCCAATGGTGATGTATTAATTTGAATTGGAATCAAGTATGTCTGTGATTAAACGTAAACCACCACAAAAAACAGCAAAACTGCCAGAGTTTGGTCTGAAAAATTTTATTCAGATCAAACCAATCCTTTTGCTATTGTGTTTAGGTTTGCTATATTATACGTATACCCATTGGCAATCGTTATTAGAAAAATTAGATGATAAGCCAATCAGCGCCTTTGCCTTGTTGGGTTCACCACAGTATACGACCAATGAGGATGTGCGGGATAAAATTTTACAGCTCGGTGAGTTAAAAGGCTTTTTTGGCCAAGATGTTCATCTTGTGTGTGAACAAATTCAATCCTTGCCTTGGATTAAAGGGGCATTGGTGCGGAAAATTTGGCCAGATCGACTCAGTATTGTGGTGAGCGAATATACCCCTGTGGCATTTTGGAATGAAAATGAATTTCTGGCGAGTGACGGCACGGTATTTAGTCTGCCTTTTGATAAACTGAAAAATACCGATATGCCACGGCTATTTGGGTTAAATTACCAAAGTAGTGAAGTATTAGAGGCATGGAATAAAATCTATAAAGATTTAAAAGCCAAAAATTTAAATCTTAAAACCCTTGCCGTCAATGAACGTGGGGCATGGGAAGTGATATTGGATAACGATATTACCTTAAAATTAGGGCGTGGTGAGTGGAAAAATAAAATTGATCGTTTTGTGACAATTTATCCACAAATTGATGTGCCTGAGAATAAAAAAATTAATTATGTGGATTTAAGATATAATGTAGGGGCGGCAGTGAGTTTCACTGATGTGATTAAATAAATAGCGAAGTAAAGAAAATGGCAAAAATTGTAGAATCAAAAACCATTGTTGGATTAGAAGTTGGCACATCAAAAGTCGTCGCTGTGGTGGGTGAAGTGTTACCTGATGGCGTAATCAATGTGTTAGGTTATGGCAGTTGCCCCTCTAAAGGGATCGATAAAGGGAGCATTACGGATTTATCTGCCGTAGTGAAATCGATTCAGCGAGCGATTGATAGTGCAGAAGCCGTGGCGGATTGCGAGATTCATTCAGCCACCTTGGCGATTACTGGAAAACATATTCAAAGCCTCAATGACAGTGGTTTGGAACCGATTGCGAATAATGAAGTGACGCAAGAAGAAATTGATTCGGCCATGCACACAGCGAGTTCGGTTAAGTTACCCGAGGGCTTGTCCTTATTACATGTCATTCCGCAAGAATATGCCGTGGATCAACAACAAAATATAAAAAATCCACTTGGCTTGCAAGGAATGCGTTTGAAAGCGCAAGCTCACCTGATTGGTTGTCATCAGGCTTGGTTAAGCAATTTACAAAAAGCCGTTGAACAATGTGGTTTAAGCGTCGATCAAGTGGTTTTTTCTGGGTTGGCTTCAAGCTATTCCGTATTGACTGAAGATGAAAAAGATTTGGGCGTTTGCTTGGTGGATTTTGGCGCAGGCTCCATGGATATTATGGTGTATACCAATGGTGCATTGCGTTATAGCAAAGTGGTGCCTTATGGTGGTAATGATATTACAGATTTTGTCGCACAAAGCTTAACTACTTCACGTCACGAGGCAGAAAATATTAAAATTAACTACGGAAGTGCGGTCAATCCTAGCGAAGATTTAGCGGAACATTTTGCCAAGAAAAAGGTCGAAGTAGCAGGATTAGGCGGAACATCGGCTCGTACATTTACTAAAGCCCAAATTGTTGATGTGACTTCAAAATGCTATCGTGATTTACTGCTAGTGGTTAAAAATGAATTGGATAATTTACGTCAAGACCTTATTAAAAAAGAAGTCAAAGCGGATTTAATTGCTGGCGTTGTGTTAACGGGTGGAGGGGCCAATATGGATGATGTCGCAAAATGTGCCACCGACATTTTTGGTTTCCACGTCCGTGTTGGCTATCCATTAAATATTACCGGATTAACCGATTATGTGAATAAACCACAATATGCAACGGTGTTAGGTTTATTACAATATAGCCATCATAATGATGAAGACAGTCCCTCATTAATTGGGGGGTTGACCTCCGAAGACAGTGTTTTAGGTTCAATTTGGGGTGGGATGAAAAAAATTATCAAGAAAGTTGGCTCGGAGTTTTGATAATTCAGCCTTTTTCGGCTACAATAGGAAGAATTTTAGAATAGTTTATGTGCTATACCTCTTTTAGCACCCTCGGAGAATATAAATGGAAATGTATGCACCTGTACAATATGATTTTGATGATGAAGTCGGTCGCACGCTGATTAAAGTAGTCGGTGTGGGTGGCGGTGGCGGTAATGCTGTTAACCATATGGTAGATAGTTTACTCCGTAGTGGCGGTTCGCTTGTAGGCGAGGACTCCTTTGCCAGTGATGAACATGGTGAAATTATCTTCTATGCGGTGAATACGGATGCGCAAGCTTTACGTAAAAGTAAGGTTCAACAAACCGTACAAATTGGTGCAGAAACGACGCGTGGTTTAGGTGCTGGTGCTAATCCTAATGTAGGGCGCAAAGCGGCAGAAGATGATCAAGAGGCCATTCGTTCTATGCTTGAGGGGGCCGACATGGTATTTATTGCGGCCGGTATGGGCGGTGGGACAGGAACAGGTGCTGCTCCCATCGTTGCGCAAGTTGCCAAAGAATTAGGTATTCTCACAGTTGCCGTCGTTACAAAACCGTTCTCTTTTGAGGGTAAAAAACGCATGGCTTTTGCTGAACTCGGCATTAAAGAACTTTCTAAACATGTGGATTCTTTAATTAGTATTCCAAATGAAAAATTATTAAAAGTATTAGGTAAAAACACCACCTTGGTGCAAGCATTCTCTGCGGTCAACGATATTTTACGTAATGCTGTGACCGGTATTTCCGATATGATTACTTCTCCGGGCTTGATTAACGTGGACTTTGCTGACGTGCGTACCGTGATGTCAGAAATGGGCCGTGCCATGATGGGTTCAGGTATTGCCAAAGGTGCCTCCAGTGATGGTCGTGCAGAAAAAGCAGCGCAAGATGCGGTGGCCAGTCCTTTATTGGAAGATGTAGATTTATCGGGTGCGAAAGGGGTCTTAGTCAATATTACTGCGGGTCTTGATTTAGGCTTAGATGAATTTTATGCGGTGGGGGATATTATTCGTTCTTTCGCCTCAGATGAAGCCACGGTGGTGGTGGGAACCAGTTTAGTGCCTGAAATGTCCGATGAAATTCGAGTGACCATTGTGGCAACGGGGATTGGTGATACGGAAGAGCCTGTTGTCGTTGCAACACCACAAGCTGGACAAGTGCGACAACCAGTCGGATTACAAGAACCTCAGACCGGTTATCAAAAGCCTGTTGAACCAGCACGACCAGCACAGCCTGCTCAATTAAATAATGATTTATTTAAACCCGCATTTTTGTGTGGTAACAATAACTAAAACCAGATGTTAAACATCTAGGGAAAAGTTGAGAAAAACTATGATTAAACAAAGAACATTAAAACAAAGCATTAAAGTGACGGGTGTGGGATTACACAGCGGTAATAAAGTGACTTTGCATTTACGCCCTGCGGCGGTAAATACAGGAGTGATTTATTGCCGTACCGATCTGAATCCCCCAGTCAGTTTTCCCGCTGATGCAAAAGCGGTAAAAGATACCATGCTTTGTACGTGTTTAGTAAATGATCAAGGTGTGCGCATTTCCACCGTTGAACATCTTAATGCCGCATTGGCGGGATTGGGACTTGATAATGTGATTATTGAAGTGGACGCACCAGAAATTCCAATTATGGATGGCAGTGCCAGTCCGTTCATCTATTTATTATTAGACGCTGGCATTGAAGAACAAAATGCAGCGAAAAAATTTATTCGTGTGAAGAAAACAGTACGGGTAGAAGAGGGTGATAAATGGGCGGAAATCAAACCTTATCGTGGGTTCCATTTAGATTTCACCATTGATTTTAATCATCCAGCGATTCCGAAAAAATTAAGCCATTATCAACTGGATTTTTCTGCACAAAATTTTGTGCATCAAATTAGCCGAGCCAGAACCTTTGCCTTTATGAAAGATATTGAATATCTTCAATCGCAAGGTTTGGCTTTAGGCGGTAGCTTGGATAATGCCATTGTGCTAGATAATTACCGTGTATTAAACGAAGACGGCTTACGTTTTCAAGATGAATTAGTGCGTCATAAAATGTTGGACTCTATCGGTGATTTATATATGTGCGGTCACAACCTGATTGGGGCATTTAGTGCCTATAAATCTGGCCATGGTTTAAATAATAAATTATTACGTGCCTTATTAGATGATCAAGAGGCTTGGGAGTTTGTCACCTTTGAGGATAAACAAACAGTGCCGCAAGGTTATATGGCCACCCAGCAAGTGCTGATTTAATTCAGGTTATCAAAAAGCCATACTTTATAAGTATGGTTTTTTTGTCTCTATCATTTAGATTTTTGCAAAAAGTATCTTAGCCCTATGCTATAATCTGGTCTGTTGATATTCATCAGGCCCTTATTTTTATTACAGGATATTGTTATTTTATGGCACAAGATTTAGTGGAAATTCGCCAACAGATTACGCAAATTGACCGCAGTTTATTGAAATTATTATCAGAACGTCATCGTTTGGCCTTTGATGTGGTGCGGAGCAAAGAAATTACCCAAAAACCCTTACGTGATGAAGAACGTGAGCAAATCTTATTACAAGAATTAGTCAAATTTGCCGAAAGCCAAAATTATCAGTTGGAATCACAGTACATTATGCAAATTTTCCAACGAATTATTGAAGATTCGGTAGTAACACAACAGGTTTATTTACAGAAAAAACTCAACCAACAACGTGAGCAGAGTATTCATATTGCGTTTTTAGGCAAGCGTGGATCTTATTCCCATTTAGCCGCTCGCAATTATGCTACACGTTATCAAGAGCAGTTAGTCGAATTAAGTTGTAGCACCTTTGAACAGGTGTTTGACAAAGTCAAAGCAGGCGAGGCAGATCTCGGCGTATTGCCTTTAGAAAACACCACATCAGGATCCATTAATGATGTGTATGATTTATTACAACATACCGATCTTTCTTTGGTGGGCGAACTTGCTTATCCGATTAAACATTGTGTGTTGGTGAATGAACAGCAAGATCTTAGCCAAATTGACACGCTATATAGTCACCCGCAAGTGATACAACAATGCAGTCAATTTATTCGCAGTTTGGATCGTGTGCATATTGAATACTGTGAAAGTAGCTCGCATGCCATGGAATTAGTCGCCAGTTTGAATAAACCGAATATTGCTGCCTTGGGTAATGAAGATGGTGGTCATTTATATGGTTTACGGGTACTAAAAACGGATATTGCCAATCAACCCAATAATATCACCCGTTTTATTGTATTGGCGAAAGAACCGCTATCTGTTTCACCACAAATTGCCAGTAAAACCCTGTTATTAATGACTACCGGCCAACAAGCTGGGGCATTGGTGGACGCCTTGTATGTGTTTAAGAAACACCAAATTAACATGACCAAACTCGAGTCTCGCCCGATTTATGGTACACCGTGGGAAGAAATGTTTTATTTGGAAATTGAGGCCAATATTCATCATCCGAATACTCAGCAAGTGTTGGAAGAATTAAAACAATACAGCACCTTTTTAAAAGTATTGGGCTGTTATCCAAGTGAGATTGTGAAACCAGTTTCGGCCTAGATTTTCCCTCCTTTTTGCTTAGTTGAAAAAACTGTGGTGATTTTCACCGCAGTTTTTTTATATCTTCATCCTATCTTGATTAAAATTTTTCAAAAAAATATTTTTTTACTTGCTTGACATTATTTTTTTTTTTTTACAATAGGGAAGATTTAAGTTCAATCTAATAAGGAGTGTTATGAATAAGAAATGCGTTATAGTCAGCTTAGGATTATTGCTGTGTGGCTGTTCTTCCTTAAGCTCAATGTATTTACCTCAACAAACCGCTGAAAGTGACGCGGCAATTGCCCAGCGACGGGCAGAAATCCGCGCCATGGAGCAACAAGATTATAAAGATACACGTCAAAAACGTAAGGACAGTATTCAAGATCTTGGTGAAATGCAAATGAATGAGGCAAAAGCCATTAATAAGGCTTATGAAAATCGTAGTAAACAATCTATCCAAATTCTTTATTAACAAAAGGGACATTCTATGAAAAAAGTATTGGTATTAGTTAGTTCAATTACTTTATTAACGGCCTGTGCAGGGAGCGGTGAGATTAATGCCTCAAGAGGAGTGAATTCCTCTCGTGTAACACAAGCCGAAATAGATCAATATCACAAACAACGAGCGAATGAAGTAGAAGAAGCACAAGCTCAAGCCGCAAAAGCGCAGGGCTATTCGGAAACGATTCGCCAAGGTTCTTCTGCAGTACAATCTGCGGTGGGTGCGATTAATTCTATTCGTGGCGTATTTGGTTTTTAATGATTATCCTTTGATAGCCTCCGCCCCCTAAAAAACGGAAGTCTTTCCGATAACTTAGGAGGCGGATTTTTTATTTAGAGAATCAGTTCCCCGATCAAACTCCGTGTTTCCTCTTTCACTTCGTTTAATTGCATATTGACAATATCGCCAATTTTATAACGGCGTTCCCCGTTAATATATAACGCAATTTCATCAGAATTGACTTCCATTTCCTCTTTATTCGGGTGAATAGTCGAGGCCGGAATAAACACGCTTGCCCCATTTTCTAACAGTTGCACACGTAAACCGCCACGCATGACATCTTGCACTTCTGCCTCAAATTGTGGTTTTTGTGCTACTTTTTCATTAAGATAACGGCAATATAACCAATCGGCAATATCTCGTTCGACTAAGCGATTTTGACGGCGTGCTTCTTGTAGGCGTGCCAAAATTTCATCAGCGGGTTTTTGATAGTTGCCTTGTTTGGCTATCGCCGCTTTGATTAAACGGTGGTTGACCATGTCGGAATATTTACGAATCGGTGATGTCCATGTGGCGTAACCGCTTAACCCTAAGCCAAAGTGCGGTGCTAATTCGGCTTTAAATTCGGCAAAGGTTAAGAAACGGCGTAAGCGGAATTCGTAATAATCACCGTCAAAGGGTTCAATGTCGTGTCGCATTTGGCAATAGCCACTGAGCGTACTTAAATTTTCTGGTGAATAACGTTGTTCCAATTCCGCACGATTTTCATCATTGGCAAGATTTGCCAGCAAGAAATGATGGGCATTGGCAAGGAATTTCGTATCAAAGCCTTTATGCACATTGAAAATCCCTGTTTGAGTTTGTTCATCAAGATAATGTGCCGCACAAATATTGGCAATAATCATGGATTCTTCCACGATTTGATTGGCAATACGGCGGTGTTCAGCTTTAATTTCCAGAACATGACCATTATCGGCTAATACAAAGCTGTAATCAGGTTTTTCTTTAAATAATAAACCGTGCGTTTTACGCCATTGCATACGAGCCAACGCAAATTGGTGTAAATTGTTGACTTGTTCGGCGATTTGCGTGGTTTCAGGTTGCCACGCATTCGGCTGTTGTTCCAAATAATCGGACACCTTATTATAAGCCAGTTTTGCTTTAGATTGGACATAAGCAGAAACAAAATAAGGTTGATTGGTGATTTCGCCCTTAAGATCGGTTTCAATATAACAAACCAAGGCTGGGCGAGTTTCATTGGGCATTAATGAACAAAGATCGTCGGACAATTCACGTGGCAACATAGGAATGTTAAAGCCTGGTAAATAGTTAGTGAAACAGCGTTGTTTCGCATCTTTTTCAATTTGTGAATTGACATCAATATAGGCCGTTGGATCGGCAATAGCGACCACTAAACGCCAACCTGTTTGTGCATTATTTTGCTCGATCTTTTCGATATATAAGGCATCATCCATATCCTGCGTGCTTTCGCTGTCAATGGTGACAAAATGAAGTGCGGTTAAATCTTCACGAGTTTGTTGATCAAGCATTTCGTACTGATCTTGCCCTTGAACCGGATGTCGTGATTGTTGATGACGTGCCAACGTCACCCACCATGGCGCAAATTCATCTTCTGCACGGCAAATAAATTCACTGATCTGAGCAAATAAGAAACGATCATCACGTAATGGGTGGGTTTTAAGGGTTGCGACCACCCAGTCGCCTTCTTTTAATTCTTCTGGCACAGTTTTTAACTGAACGGCACCGATCGGCTGATTAATATTCGGGTGATCTACTAATACTTGTAATTTATTGTCTTTATTAAACCGCACTTTAGCAATAAATCGGGTGAGCATGGTTTCCACTAATTCTTCGGGAACCGCTTGCTTTTTGTCGCCCACTTCTTCGATCACGGCTTTAATTTTGTCGCCGTGTACGACTTTTTTCATCTCGGGTGGTGCGATAAAAAAGGTTTCTTTATCGGTTTCGAGAAAGCCATAGGCTTTATCCGTACCTTTTACCGTGCCTTCCACACGTACTTTGCTATCGTGAAGTTGTTGTTTGAGTTGGGAGAGTAGGGGGTTGTTTTGGAACATTTTTTTCTTCTTATAGATAAAAATCCTCTCACTTAGGGAGAGGATAACCTTTACAGCCTCTCCCTGTGGGAGAGGACGGAGAAAATTTCGTAGAAATTTTCGGGAGGTGAGGGTTGAATGATGCTGATTTACCCTCACCCTAGCCCTCTCCCAGAGGGAGAGGGGATTTGGTGAATTATTCTTCGCCTAATTCGCTCATAGCGGTGATACTAAAGCCAGCGTCAACATGCAAAATTTCGCCTGTGACACCAGAGGCTAAGTCAGAACATAAGAATGCGGCTGAATTACCCACATCATCAATGGTTACGGTACGACGTAATGCGGCCGTATTTTCGAAAGCGGATAACATTTTTTTGAAGTTCTTAATGCCTGATGCCGCAAGGGTACGGATTGGACCGGCGGAAATGGCGTTAACACGAATCCCTTGTTTACCTAAATCGGCTGCCATCACACGAGTTGCCGCTTCTAATGAGGCTTTGGCTAAACACATCACATTGTAGTTTGGAATAGCACGTTCTGCCCCTAAATAAGATAGGGTTAAAAGTGCGGCATTTTCAGTTAAGAACGGACGAGCGGCTTGTGCCATAGCGACAAAACTGTATGCACTAATATCATGTGCAATGCGATAACCATCACGAGTCGCTGCATTGACATAGTCACCGTCTAATTGATCACCTGGTGCGAATGCAATAGCATGCACAAAACCGTCAAATTTTTCCCATGTTTTGCTTAATTCAGCAAAGCAATGTTGAATACTTTCATCTGTGGCAACATCTAATGGCAGAACAATATTTGAACCAAATTCTTTGGCAAATTCTTCTACACGAGGTTGTAATTTATCGTTTAAATACGTGAATGCTAATTCAGCACCTTGTGCTTTCATGGCCTTAGCAATACCGTAAGCAATAGAACGATTGCTAGCAAGACCAGTGACTAAAATTCGTTTACCTGTTAAGAAACCCATTTTGAAATCCTATAATTGTTGATTAGTAAAAATTATGCTTAGTATAAGGCAAAAAGGCCATAACGCAAAGCTGACCTGAGAATTATTTATTTTTATTATTTAACAGATAAATGGCACCTAATCCTAAGGCGGAATAAGTTAATCCTTTTGCTGAAAGCAATTTTCGATTGAGCAAGGAAAGAAATAAAGCTCGCATTGCTGGTTGAGCAAGGGTTGAACTGACGTGCTTAATCTGTGCTAATGGGTAAGCAATGTGATGCTGAGTATGCTGACTTTGGGCTAATAATTTCATTCGTAGGGCATCACCTTTCAGGATAAGCAATTCTTTTTTTTCGGTTAAGTGATCTTTCATATACCCTCCGATTATTCCGTGCGATTGGCTAATTGTTTTAATGCGACAATATCTAATTTGACTTCTTCCATTGTGCGTTGCATAAAACCGCGTTGTTTTTTTAAGGCGTTTAATATCATAAACATGCACAACAACACCAACAATAGTGCGATACCGCTGATACTCATAAAGGCGATTAAACGTTGGCTAGGATCATCAAAATAAGCGTTGACGGCAAATAACCCACTCATTAATGCAATAAACAGAAATACAATGAGTAACAGGGCTGAAATTAATACGGCAACCAATTGTTGCGTATGTTGATGGAGTTCTATCCGTGCCATTTCTAAGCGAACCTGAGCTAATTCAAGGGTCGTTATTAGCATATTTTTTACGCCAGTTTTGATATTTTGAATTGTCTGCATAGGATGTCCTTAGAACATGAAATTAAAGGGAGTTGCCTGTCGCCAAGCAACTCTGCTGAATCAGTACAATGCGTGATTATTTTTTGCTAATTAACACACCCAATAATAAACCGATTACACCAGCCACCCCGACAGCTTTATAAGGATTGTCTTGAACCAAGGAATCGGTTTGTTTCACCACTTGTTTTGCACTGGCCACGACATCTTCTTGTAAGCCAGCAAATTTTTCTTTGACATCACCCACACGAGAATTTAATTTCTCTTTTAATTTTTTCAATTCTGCTTCGCCAGATTTACTTTTTTCATCAAATAAATCTTCTGCGTTAGTTAGAATGTCACGAATTTCATCTAATAATTCTTCACGTTTTTTATCGAATTGACTCATTATATTCTCCTTATTTATGCGATTGTATGTTGTTGTTTTATTTACCTAGTGATTACTGAATGAATGACTAGGTGCTTTTATAATAAACATATTTTTTCTCGGATGTCAAATTCCGCTCAAAACTAATCGTATGATTTATCAACTGTTTTGGCGTATAGAATAGTATGATGATGAAAGTAAACGCTGAATTTGCCAAGATTGTTTTTCTGTTAAATTCAACCGCCAAATAGCCGTATTCGGCATTGGTAAGTGCGGTTGAAATTGACGGAATTTTCGCATATCTTCGCTCGTGTTAGCTGAAAAGCCTAACAGTCGCCAAACTAACAAGGCGATCCAAATACCGTGTGTAAAACACAAACTTTGATCGGGTAATGTCTTGGCTTTATGCAGAAAATGCTCAATACGTTGATTAAATTCGGCAAAACTATCTGTATTTTCACCGCACTTTTCTAAGGGATTAGCTCGTTGCCAGTAGGCTTGGCTAATGGGGCGACGTTGTTCGCCATTGAGTCCGTCAATTAAGCTCAAAGGCAAGTAAGAAAATTCGTTCAGTTCGGGTAGAATTTGTGCGGTTAATTGATAATGTTGTAAATAGGGTTGTGCTGTTTGTTGTGTGCGTACAAATTCAGAAGTAAACACATGCTGGCTCGGTGGTAAATGTGGAATGATCCCCTGAGCTTGTCTTTGTCCCTGTTCGCTTAATGGAATGTCTTTATCGGGTAAACTTTTGGCTCCTGAATTGGCAAGACTTTCCGCATGACGAATTAAATAAATGGTTTTCATGATTAAGCTGGATTATCAATATCCACAAATTCTACATCCAAACCATATTCAGACGCTAACCATTCGCCTAAGGCTTGGATTCCACAACGTTCCGTGGCGTGATGTCCGCAAGCGAAATAATGAATGCCTTGTTCTCTTGCAGAATGGGTGGTTTGTTCGGAAATCTCACCGCTGATAAAGGCATCACAGCCTTGTGCGTAAGCCAAATCAATGTAACCTTGACCGCCACCCGTACAAATACCGATTTTTTGGATAAAGTGCGGTGCATTTGGGTTAAATTTTTCCACATCACAGGTGATCGGTTTTTTACCTAATACTTTAGCAATGCGTTGTTGAAAATCTTGCACAGAAACTGGTTCACTCAACATGCCCCACATTGGAATACTGGTTGAACCTTGTTCTAACGGTTGTAAATTGTCAATGCCGAGCGATTTAGCTAATAAGGCGTTATTGCCCAATTCAGGATGAATATCTAACGGCAAGTGATAGCCATATAAATTGATGTCATTGACTAATAAGCGTTTAATTCGTTCGCCTTTCATGCCCCGAATACAAGGATTTTCGCTTTTCCAAAAATAGCCATGATGCACCAAAATGGCATCCGCTTGTTGTTGAATGGCATAATCAATTAAGGCAAGGCTAGCGGTGACGCCTGTGATGATTTTTTTGATTTCCGCCTTGCCTTCCACTTGTAATCCATTAGGGGCATAGTCATTAATGGCTTGTGCATTTAATTTTTGGTTAATCCGTTGTTCTAATTGAATATTATTCATTTTTACACCGCACTTTTTACAGGATGAATAGAGGATATTTTAAATTTTGAATACAGCAATGCGAAGATAAACAGCACCGCTTGTAACAGAATGATACAAGGACCAATATCCGCATTGAGATGAAAGCTAATGAGCGTCCCTAAGAAACTCGACAACACAGAACTCACCATGGCAATGGCAATCATATAATCAAATTTTTTGGTCAGCATAAAAGCAGTGATGCCCGGTGATATTAACATGGCAACCACCAAAATAACCCCCACCACTTGCATAGTTTCTACAATGGTCAGGGCTAACAGGGCAAGTAAGCCATAGTGTAAGATCCTTGGGGATAAGCCAGCCACTCGAGCGTGACTTGGGTCAAAACAGAACAGTAAAAAATCACGGCGTTTTAATAACATGGTGAAGAAAATCAACACTGAAATGACTAAAATTTGCAGAAAGTCGTTTAGCCCCACGCCGAGTAAATTACCAAATAACACATGAGTTAAGTGCTGATCGCTTTCCACTTTGACAAACAACACCAAGCCAAAGGCAAACATGCCTGAAAACACAATGCCCATCACGGTGTCCTCTTTGATTCGGCTATTTTCTTTTAAATAACCAATGGCTAAGGAACAAAATAAGCCAGACAGAAAGGCACCCAACATCAAAGGGAGACCACACACATAAGCCAGCACGATACCGGGTAACACCGCATGGGAAATGGCATCTCCCATTAATGACCAGCCTTTTAATACCAAATAGCAGGATAACACCGCACACACAATCGCCACCACCACGGCTGTGGCTAATGCCATTTGCATAAATGGATAAGAAAGCGGTTCAATAAACCAATTCATCAAGGTTTCCATTAGCGATTCTCCCCAGTGATGAGCGGTTTATTTCGCATAAACAGGCCATATTTAGGCGAGAAAAAGAACGCCAACAAAAATAATAAGGTTTGTAAGCAGATGATTAATCCACCGGTGGCACCGTCTAGGAAATAGCTGACATACGCCCCAATAATGCTGGTGCTAATGCCTAAACATACCGCAATAATAATCAGTTTATGGAATTTATCGGTGAGCAAATAGGCGGTTGCCCCCGGTGTCACCACCATGGCAATGACTAAAATTGCCCCCACGGTTTGCAATGCCGCCACAATACAGGCACTTAACAAACTGAAAAATAACACTTTATAACGATAAGGGGATAACCCGACCGAAATGGCTTGAATTTCATCAAAGAACACCAGCAATAAATTTTTCCAAAAGAGTAAAAGCAACAGGGTGGCCACACTGATAATGATCGCAATTTGCACCACATCTTCATCAGAAATGCCCAAAATATTGCCGAGTACAATGCTTTGTACATCCACAGCGGTTGGATTTAACGACACAATTAACAATCCAATGGCAAAAAAAGTGGTAAAAATAAAGCCAATAATGGCATCTTCTTTGAGTTTGGTCATGGATTTGACCCAAAGAATCGAAAGTGCGGCTAAAATGCCAGAAAAAAATGCACCAACGGAATAAGGCAAAGCGAGTGAATAGGCAATGGCCACACCGGGGACAACGGAATGCGAAAGGGCATCACCAATCAATGACCAGCCTTTTAGCATTAAATAAGCGGATAAAAACGCACAAATTCCCCCCACGCCAGCACTGACCCAAATGGCTTTGACCATATAATTGTAATGAAAGGGTTCAAGTAAAATGTCTAACATTATGGCTGTTCCTGTACATCTTTTTTGCGGATAGGGGCAGGTGGATCGATTTTGGTTTGCCCATAGAACACCGCAGGGCGTTCATCATCAGTTAATACCGTGACGGCACGTTCATCTTCATCATCATGCAAATCTCGATTGGCCAATTTAACATGGCGTAAAACCCCACCAAATAATTTCTCTAAATTATGTTGGTTAAAGGTGCTTTCGGTGGAACCAGCGGCAATCACCGTACGATTAATCATCACCACTTGATCACAAAAATCTGGCACAGATCCTAAATTGTGGGTCGAAACTAAAATTAAATGCCCTTCTTGACGCAGTTGACCGAGTAAATCCACAATAGCATTTTCGGTTTTTACATCCACGCCGGTAAAGGGTTCATCAAGCAAAATCACTTTACTTTGTTGCGCTAACGCACGAGCCAAGAATACACGTTTTTTTTGACCGCCGGAAAGTTCACCAATTTGGCGATCTGCTAAATGTTGAATATCTACACGCTCCATGGCTTGTTGGACTTTTTGCTTATCAAGTGTGGTAGGAATTCGCAGAAAATTCATATAACCATAACGCCCTTGCATTACCACGTCATACACAGACACAGGAAATTGCCAGTCCACATCTTCACTTTGTGGCACATAGGAAATCAGGTTTTGTTTCAGGGCCTTTTCCACCGGCAAATGGCAAAGCTGAATATTGCCTTGTTGATAGCGGATCAAGCCCATAATACTTTTAAATAAGGTTGATTTACCGCCACCATTGACACCAAGCAAGGCACAGATCGTGCCACCCTCCAAGGAAAAAGACACATCTTGAATGGCAAGATGCCCATTGTTATAACGCACAGTTACATTATCAACGTGAATGGCGGCGGTAATAGACATGATTGTTTATCCTTATTTTTCAAAGCCTTTGACAACGGTAGATACCGTCGTGTTAAGTAAATCAATATAGGTTGGCACAGGCCCGTCTGCGGTGGACAGCGAATCCACATACAGCACACCGCCAAATTTCGCCCCCGTTTCTTTTGCCACTTGTTTCATTGGTTTATCAGAAATGGTGCTTTCACAGAAGACGACTGGAATGTTATTTTTCTTCACAGAGTCAATGACTTTACGCACTTGTTTTGGTGTGCCTTGTTGTTCGGAATTGACGCCCCAAAGATAGAGTTCGTGATAACCATAGTCTTTGGCAAGATAACTAAAAGCCCCTTCGCAGGTGACTAACCAACGTTTAGATTCGGGCACTTGCATTAATTTTTCACGCATTGGGGCATCTAAGGCTTTGATTTTTTCTGCATAAGCCGCTGCGTTTTTGGTATAGGTTTCCGCATTGGTAGGGTCGTATTTAATCAACGCATTTTTAATATTTTCAATGTAAATCAAGCCATTAGATGGTGACATCCAAGAATGGGGATTCGGTTTACCTTTATATTCCCCATCATAAATAGATAACGGTGTAATGCCGTCAGTCACTACGACAGCGGGGACATCTTTCATATTTTGGAAGAATTTTTCAAACCAACGTTCCAAATTCAAGCCATTCCATAAAATTAAGTCAGCGGATTGGGCTTGCACTAAATCTTGTGGGGTAGGTTGATATTCGTGAATTTCTGCCCCTGGTTTGGTAATGGAATGCACTTCTGCGGCATCGCCTGCGATATTTTGGGCAATATCTTTAATCACCGTAAAGGTGGTCACCACTTTGAACTTGGCATAGCCAGCGGTGGCAGAAGCCGCGAGTAGGGCAGCGAAGATAAGTTTAACCAGTTTTTTCATTGTTTTCTCCTTAATATAAACGAAATTAAACATTGATACACTTATACAATAAGGCACCATAGCACCTAATTGCCCCACGAATTATAAACCTATATTTTTACCTGTCAAGTGATAATCATTCGCATTATCAAATTGATTCTCATTTAGCTTATAAACATTTTGCTGGTTTTGGCAAGCCTGCTAATTTTGTTGCTTGCTTAGCCGGTCCATCAGGAAATAAACGTTGTAAATAGCGACTGTTGCCTTTGTCAGCCCCCAATTTTTCCGCCATAGCTTTCACCAACATGCGAATGGCTGGCGACGTTTTATATTCTTGATAAAATGACCGCACAAAGTAAATCACTTCCCAATGGGCATCCGTCAGTGACAGATCTTCCTGCTCGGCAATCGCCATAGCCACTTCTTCATTCCACTGATTTAAATCCAACAGATAACCTGCAGAATCGGTTTCAATTTGTATTTGGTTCACTTCAAGCATACCATACCCTTACTTTTTGCGTGATTATAACAAAAAAACGCCCCACAATAGGGACGTTTCATTATTATTTTATCAATTGGTTAAACTAATCATCACCACGGAAAATACCGAGTAAATTTAATAGGCTGATGAATAAGTTATAAATTGAAACGAATAGACTCACTGTGGCACGAATATAGTTGGTTTCGCCACCGTGAATAATGTTGCTGGTTTCAAATAAAATACCGCCAGCAGAGAACAAGACAAATAATGCACTCATGGCCACATGCAAGGCTGGCATGTTTAAGAAAATATTCGCCACCATACCGATTAACAACACGATAAATAAGGCAAACATCATGCCAGATAAGAAAGACATATCTTTCTTGGTGGTTAATACATAAGCTGAACAAGCAAAGAATGTCGCTGCGGTACCGCCTAACGCAAGGACGATAGCGTCACTTAAACCTGCCCCCACATAGGCGTTTAAAATCGGCCCAATGGTGTAACCTAAAAAGCCAGTAAAGGCAAAAACAGCTAAAATTCCCGCCGCACTATTGGCTAAGGCATTGGTTAAAAACAATAAACCATAAAAACCCACTAACATCACAATGATACCTAGACGAGGTAAATTCAGTGACATAGAAACATAAGCCACGATAGCAGAAAAGGCTAAGGTCAGGCTTAATAAAAAGTAAGTGTTGCGTAACACTTTATGCGTTTGAAGTAGTGATTCGCTTTGCTCACGACCACCTAAAACAATACGAGATTGTTGTTGCATAGATTTTCCTTTTAAGTAGTAAAAATAACTTCCGTTAAATTAATGTTAAATGAATGAAAAGTCAACGTATTTTGAACTTATCACGATTTATATGGGGGCTTTGTTTAAAATTTCAACGTTACTGCGCCATATTCTTAACGGATTTCAAAAAGCCAACGGCTGAATTGTATACTTCGGCTTTATTTTGTGCGGCTAAAATCATATCCGACATTTCACGAAATGCCCCTTTGCCACCGCCTAAGGTGAGAACATAATCCGCTTGATCTTTCACGTAATCGGCTGCATCCGCCACCGCAAAAGCCAAACCACAGACCGCAAAAGCAGGCAGATCCACGCTGTCATCACCAATATAAGCCGTTTGTTCTGGCGTAACATTGGCTTGTCGCATTAATTCAAAGCAAGCGGTTTCTTTTTCTAGTTTACCTAATATGGATAACGTAATGCCCAGATCCTCCATGCGTTTTTGTAAAATCGGGGAGGAACGTCCAGACAATACCGCCACTTGAATACCTTGTTCCATCAGCATGCGAATGCCTAAACCATCACGTACGTGGAAACTTTTAATGGCCTCACCGTTGGCATCATAATGCAACAAGCCATCCGTTAACACGCCATCAATATCGGTGATCACGAATTTGATTTTTTGTAATTTTTCTAACATATTGGCCTTTTTTAGCTTGAGAATTCAATTAGTCCCACCACTTCACGCTGATCATTCACTACCACTAAAGAGTGAATTTTATTTTCTTTCATAAAGATTTCAGCGGAGGATAAAAATTCATCTTGGTGAATGGTTTTCGGGTTGCGGGTCATTAGATCTTGTGCGGTTTTTGTTAGGGTTGTTGCGCCGTTGGTGGTTAATGCACGGCGCACATCACCGTCGGTAATAATGCCTTGTAATTGATTATTTTCCATCACTAAGGCCACGCCCATTCGGCCCTCGTTCATAATCATCAAGCAGTCGGTAAAACTGGTGCTTGGTAAGGTGAGAGGCAAGCGAGTTTGCATTTGATCTTTTACACGACAAAGCAAACGACGACCAAGAGAACCACCCGGGTGGAATTTGGCAAAATCAATGGGTTTAAAATCTCGAGCATAGATTAATGCCACGGTTAAAGCATCACCCAACGCCAAGGTGACTAATGCCGAGGTGGTCGGCGCAAGATTATTCGGGCAAGCCTCCCGTTCGATACTAATATCCAACACATAATCCGCATGTTTGCCCAAAGTAGAATGCGGATTGCTGGTTAATGCAATGATTTTGTTACCAAAATTTTTCAAGCTCGGAATGAGTTTATTGACTTCGTCGCTTTCACCGCTATAAGAAATCAAAATCACCACATCAATGGGTTTTAACATGCCTAAATCGCCATGAAAGGCCTCGGTGGGGTGTAAAAAAAAGCTCGGCGTGCCAGTGGACGCAAGACTGGCCACAATTTTCTGTCCGATCAAGCCTGATTTCCCCACGCCACTGACGGCAATTCTTCCGTCACATTGTAGAATAAGCTCAATCACTTGATTAAAGGTATTGTCTAAATTCTGACTTAATTTTATTAAAGCCTGTTCCGCCATCGTAATGGTTTCACGGGCATTGTGTAGATGATCCATTTTGTCCCCAGCAAAAGTGCGGTGAAAAAAACTGCTGTTTATTCACCTAAAATTGTTGTTGGTATTTTAGCGCAAGTTTTGATTTCACTCTAGCAAAAATTCCGTTATACTACCGCCCGAGTTGGTTAGACAATCGCTGGTTTATTGAAGCCCTAACGTGTTCGCAAGAACGATCTAGTGGGACAAATAGACGAGAGGAAAGTCCGAGCTACACAGGGCAGAGTGCTAGGTAACGCCTAGGGGGAGCGATCCCACGACCAGTGCAACAGAGAGCAGACCGCCCCTCACCTAGATTGTTTACAATGTAAGTGAGGGGTAAGGGTGAAAGGGTGCGGTAAGAGCGCACCGCATGGCGGGTAACCGTTCATGGCATGGTAAACTCCACTCGTAGCAAGACCAAATAGGAACTCAATGGGTGTGCCCGCTCAGAGTTCGGGTAGGTTGCTTGAGCGTACGTGCGAACGTACGCCTAGAGGAATGATTGTCCACGACAGAACTCGGCTTATCGATCAACTCATGTTATTCCAATCCCCTCTCCCTCAGGGAGAGGGCTAGGGTGAGGGGAGCTAATTCACTGCTTTCACTTTCACCAAACACACCGCCCCAATCACAATCATCAAAAACGATACATAAAACACCGAGCTATAATGCCAATATTGTGCCAATAAACCTGCGATAGGGCCAGATACCACCCAACTTAATTTGGCGGCGTTACTAAACAACGTGGTGGCAGCACCTGCTTGGTTTGGCATTAAATCTTGAAAATATACCATGCCGAGGGTGGCGATAATGCCGATAAAAATCGCATTAAAAAATTGCAGTAACACCAACTGCCACGTTTCTTGAAAAAATAACAAGCCAAAATAAAACAAAAATCCGGCAAAAAGTGCGGTGAAAATTAAGGCTTTTTTGCTGAAATATTGGGTTAAATAACCGCCTAATAACATAATGGGAATTTCCAAGCCTGCGGCGGTTCCCATTAAGGTACCCGCTAATTCAGCGGATAAATGCAATTCGTGGATCACATATAACGGCATATTAATCAAATACATCCCGTTACAGTTAAAGATCATAAACACAGTGATAAACAAATACAGCACGCTTTTTCGATTATTGGCAGGGGCTTGTAGTGCGGTATTGTTTTCCGTTTTTTTGCGTGGCACTTTGGGCAACAGGGTGACGGAAATCAGTCCGCAGAATAAAAAGGCGAGTCCTGCAATGGAATACATCCAATCAAAACCCCAATTTAACGCAATACTAAAAGACAGCGGTGGCCCTACAATCCACGCCAGCGAAATTTGGGTTCGCATAATGGTGGAAAACATCACGGTTTCTTTGCCAGTACTGTCGGCATATTCTCGTGCCAATGCAAAGGATTGTGGATTAGCGGAGGAGCCCAAGCCAAGTAATGTCGTCCCCAAGATCACTAATAACCAGTAATCTCGGATAAACGCAAACACCAAACAACCGCCCACCGCTAATATACAGCAATACATCATTACTTTTCGGCGGTCGTCCATTTTGTCGGAATATTTGGCTAATACCTGACTTAATCCAATGCCAATAATGGCATTAATCGCATAGAAATAGCCCACCATGGCAGGGGAAACCTGAATTTCTTGCGATAAAAACAGGCTCAATGTGGGTAATTGAAAAGAGGAGGCAATGCCGGTTAAAAAGGCAATCAGTAAAAACGCAAAGGCCACTAAATTAGCCGGTTTTTCAATGGGTTGGGTTGGGGTGAGCATAATCGATCTCTGAAAAGCAAAAAGTGCGGTAGATTTTACCGCACTTTGGGGAATTTGATAAGATGATTGCTGTTTTTGATGTGTCATTCACACCCAATTTTGCTTAATGTTTGCGGATGTTCAGTTTTTATGTTGATAAAAGACAATCAACACAAAAACTGAACAAAACGGGATAATTACTACTTTTTAGTAGTAATCTATATCTTTTGGCGATCTTGTTTGTGGTGAATTACAGGTAGGGAATGTGTCATAAATATCTTTACTGTAACAACTCCCTCTCTGAATATCACAAACCCCCATATAGCAAAAACCGACATCGTTTGTGCAGCGAGTATCTGTTCTTAGATATTTAGTGTAACACTGGTTTGCTTTAAATACCGCGCTACAATCATTTGGCATTATATGAATTGCACCTACAGCGTTATGAAATGGAAACCGGGCTTCATAACAATCACTAAGATGATCTGAAGGCGATACTTTATCAGGGGTAAGGCGATAAACATGGTTCTTAAAAGCGACACTCTTGTAGGCATTTGGATCTCTTTTTCTATGCGTTTCAAGAATATTTATAGCGGCTTGTTTATTAAAACCTAAAAGATCATCAATGAGATCGGCAATATCATACGCATCAAAAGAAACGCCGTTACTTATGGATAACTTATCGTAACTCGTTAAACTTTGTAAATAGCGTTCAGCTTGTGCTTTTACTTCAGGACTTACCCGCTTCATCGTTTCTGATGCTAAATCAGGCGCCTTACTACCCATTGTGAATATAGCCTTGAATTTATCTTCTCCCGTTGGTACATCATATGAGAGATGGAAATAACGTCTTTTTAGATAAAGCACTTTTGGCCAATTATTTGAATTGATAGCACTAATTACCTCGTTGTCTAGTTCCTGAGTATCAAGAACATTACTACAACTACCTAATCCTAAGCAGACTACCATAAGGAGCATTTTCAACCAATTTCGCATACTAAATTCCTTTTAAAATCGATCCCAACAGTCATAGAAACACCTAAAATAAAGGGGTAAAAATGTGTTGAGAAAGTTTGTTAATTAAAATATAAACCTCCCCATTCTAAAAAAAAAAAATTAAAGTCAATCCCTAAAAATAAAAAAATTTGAAAAAAATACCCCGCACTTTCGTACGGGGCTAGTCATGGTGACGATAGTCTGCACATTATTTGGGCAACACTATTTCCCCAAATTATCAAAAAACTTCTTCACGCCATCAAAGAAACTGGAATGTTTTGGTCTTTGGGTGTCATGGCCCTCCAAACTTTCTTCCAATTGACGTAACAAGGTTTTTTGTTCTTCGTTGAGGGAAACCGGGGTTTCTACGACGATTTTGCAAATTAAATCGCCCGCATAACCACTTCGCATGGCGGTAATCCCTTTGCCACGCATACGGAACATTTTGCCCGTTTGGGTGCCCTCTGGAATTTTTAATTTTGCACGGCCCTCTAAGGTCGGCACTTCAATTTCGCCTCCAAGAGCGGCTTGGGTAAAGCTAATCGGGACCTCGCAGTATAAATTATTGCCGTCACGTTCAAAAATATGATGATCCTGTACATGAATGACCACATATAAATCCCCTGCCGGCGCACCATTTTCACCAGCAGCACCTTTGCCCGTTAAGCGTAATTGGTTGCCTGTATCCACACCTGCGGGGATTTTAACCGACAAACTTTCGGTTTTATGTACACGTCCGTCGCCGTGGCATTGTTTACAGGGTTTCTCAATTTTCTTACCTGTACCATGACAATGCGGACAAGCGGTTTCGGTGACAAAGAAACCTTGTTGACGGCGAACCCGACCTTGCCCATGACAGGTTGAACAGGTTTCCACTTTGGATCCTTTTTCTGCCCCTGTGCCGTTACATTCATCACAATGCACCAAGGTGCGAATTTGAATGTCTTTGGTGACACCACGCACGGCCTCTTCCAAGGTGATTTCAATGTCGTAACGTAAATCGTCACCACGTACTACACGTTGACGACCACCGCCGCCCCCGCCGAACATTTCGCTGAAAATATCTTCAAAGCCACCGAATCCCCCAAAGCCACCGCCAAATCCGCCAGCACCGCCACCAAATCCACCTTGTTCAAAGGCGGCGTGACCGTATTGATCGTAAGCCGCTCGTTTTTCTTTGTCGTTTAAGATCTCGTAGGCTTCGTTGATCTCTTTAAATTTTTCTTCGCTGTCTTTATCGCCCTTGGTTCTATCTGGGTGATATTTCATTGCTAGGCGTTTATAGGCACGTTTGATTTCTTTCTCATCCGCCCCTTTTTGAATGCCTAGTACGTCGTAATAATCTCGTTTTGCCATAATCTGTTACTCGAAATAAGTTAATCTGTAAATTTAATATTGTGTACCCATTTAGCAATCAATGGCTGTAAAAACCAAATGGTTGGAAAGGCCACACAAAAGGCGACAAGCCAGTTTTTAGGCCAGTTCATAATAAAATCAAGGGTAAAACCATTATTAAATAAGGACATCCCAAATGAAATAAACATTGAATAAATAAATACCGATACGCTGACCATAATGGGGCGAAACCATCTTCTTTTAATTGCCATTTTACTTCTCTTTGATTAATTGTGGATTTTTATATACTTCAATGTGTTTATAATTTGATGTATTTTTAGTTAAACATTCGCTATCGTAGGTGATACCATTTATTTTTTGGCTAAGAATAAAACCATCTTTAATAAATTTATTAAATGTTAATTTAACTTCACCACCTTTATTAGAAGAGTGAATATTATATATTTTTTCTTCTAGTTTTCGGAGTTCATTGCCTTTTTGGATATCTTCCCAAATACTTGTCGTAATCAGACGTTTGAAGTCTTTTTGTTTTAAATCATAAGTTAAGGTATCACCCGATAATTTCCATGTTCCTTCATTAATGCTGAGATATCTAAATGGAGAACTAAAATAATTATCTATATTTTTATTTGTAAGAACATTCAGGATATGATCTAAAATATAATTATCATCTTTTAATGATCCATCTGCATTTAAGGTCATGAAATCAACCGTACCAACATTGGCATGTTTATATTCTGTGGTACAAATCCATTCCCCCACTAATGCGTCTTTAGTTAATGGTTGGGCAGCGCTAGAGCAAGCAGTCAATAGTAATGTTGGAACTAATGCTAAATATAATTGTTTCATTGTTATTCCTTAATAAATACACCAAAAGGGCGTAAACTTACGCCCTTAATTAATGGATAATAAAGATTATTTATTATCTTTCACTTCTTCAAACTCCGCATCCACCACATCATCTTGTGGTTTTCCGCTTTGAGCTTGTTGAGCGTCTGGTTGTGGTTGAGCGGCTTGCATTAATTTTTCAGATACTTGAATTAACGCTTGCAATTTCGCATCAATTTCCGCTTTATTTTCACCTTTGGCTGCGGTTTCAAGCTCGCCTAAGGCTTTTTCAATCGGAGCTTTGTCATCAACAGAAAGTTTGTCGCCTACTTCGCTTAATTGTTTGCGAGTAGAGTGAACAATTGCATCTGCTTGATTGCGAGCTTGGACTAATTCTTCAAATTTACGGTCTGCTTCGGCGTTGGCTTCGGCATCACGTACCATTTGTTGAATTTCTTCATCACTTAAACCAGATGAGGCTTTGATAGTGATTTGTTGTTCTTTACCTGTTCCTTTATCTTTAGCAGAAACGTGGATAATACCGTCTGCGTCAATATCAAACGTCACTTCAATTTGTGGCATACCGCGTGGTGCTGGGTTAATGCCTTCAAGGTTGAATTGACCCAAAGATTTATTGGCTGACGCTTGTTTACGTTCACCTTGTAACACGTGGATGGTTACCGCACTTTGGTTATCTTCTGCCGTTGAGAACACTTGCGATTTTTTAGTTGGAATCGTGGTGTTTTTCTCAATTAGGGTAGTCATTACACCGCCCATGGTTTCGATACCTAATGATAATGGGGTAACGTCTAATAATAACACGTCAGTCACATTACCAGATAACACACCACCTTGTACCGCTGCACCCACTGCAACGGCTTCATCTGGGTTCACGTCTTTGCGTGGTTCTTTACCAAAGAATTCTGCTACTTTTTGTTGCACTAATGGCATACGAGTTTGACCGCCCACAAGAAGTACATCATCAATTTGTGAAATACTCAAGCCCGCATCATTTAACGCTACTTTTACAGGTTCAATGGAACGAGCGACTAAATCTTCCACTAAGGCTTCTAATTTTGCACGAGTTAATTTAATGTTTAAGTGTTTTGGTCCAGTCGCATCAGCTGTGATATAAGGCAAATTCACGTCTGTTTGTTGAGCAGAAGAAAGTTCAATTTTGGCTTTTTCGCCTGCTTCTTTTAAACGTTGCATCGCTAATGGATCGTTGCGTAAATCGACACCTTGTTCTTTTTTGAACTCATCTACCAAGTAATTGATTACACGGTTATCAAAGTCTTCACCACCTAAGTGAGTATCACCATTGGTTGCTAATACTTCAAAGGTTTTTTCGCCACCGACTTCATCAATTTCGATGATAGACAAGTCGAATGTACCACCACCCAAGTCATACACCGCAATGGTTTGGTTGCCTTTGCCTTTATCTAAACCGTAAGCCAATGCCGCCGCAGTTGGTTCGTTGATGATACGTTTTACATCTAACCCTGCGATACGACCTGCGTCTTTGGTGGCTTGACGTTGGGCGTCGTTAAAGTAAGCCGGTACTGTGATGACGGCCTCGGTGACGGTTTCGCCCAAGAAATCTTCGGCGGTTTTTTTCATTTTTTTCAACACTTCGGCTGAAATTTGTGGTGGCGCTAATTTGTCGCCTTTCACATCTACCCACGCGTCGCCGTTGTCGGCTTTCACAATGCTGAATGGCATAATGTTCACATCACGTTGTACTTCTTGGTCCTCAAAACGGCGACCAATTAAACGTTTGATGGCAAATAACGTATTTTTCGGATTGGTGACCGCTTGACGTTTCGCCGGTTGACCCACTAAGGTTTCATTGTCATTGGTATAGGCAATGATTGACGGGGTGGTGCGATCGCCCTCGGCGTTTTCAATCACACGTGGTTTGTCGCCATCCATCACAGCCACACAAGAGTTGGTTGTCCCTAAGTCAATACCGATAATTTTTCCCATAATTTGTTTTCCTTCTAGTTAAATCTGTTTATTTCGCAATGCTTTTCTTGTTGATATTCAGAATAAGCTCGCTTGCTTGTTACTTAAAATGTGGTTGGCTTTTCCTTTTTCAAGGGCTGTTTTAAAATTTTTTTGACATTTTAAAATGGCGGGACAACATCACATTTTTTGATTGTGTTGATAAAGTAAGGTTGGTTTTGCGTATTTCAAGTGGGGAGAATGAAAATAGGAGGAGAAAGAGAATAGGGGGAGATAGCTTAAAATCAAGGTGAAACTGCGGTGTAAAAATATGAAGATTTTCCACCGCACTTTGTCGCAAATTAATGATGTCGGATTAAGCTCAGTGTGCCTTGAATAATCCAACCGACCGCAAGCGCATAGACTAATGTGCCGATACCGACCGTGCCACCGAGCCAATATCCTAATGCGCAAGCGGTCACTTCAATGACGGTTCGGACCACCGCAATGCGCCAATGAAATTTTTGGCATATTCCCACCATTAAACCATCACGAGGGCCTGCCCCAAGATGGCAAGTGAGATAAAAGGCAGTGCCAACGCCAAGTAGTAACATGCCCATTAAAAAGTAGCCAATTTGTCCTGTTAAATCCGTTGGGAAAGGGAGATAGGCAACGGTGATACCGAGTAATATGGCGATCACAATGACATTTAACAGGGTGCCAATACCCAGTCGCATTTTGAGGGGGATCCACAGCAGCATGACGATTCCGCTGATTAGAAAAGACGCCCAGCCAACACTAAAATTACCCTGTAAAGCAATGCCTTGTGAGAGTACCGTCCACGGGGCCGAACCGAGATCAGACAGCAAAATCAAGCCCTCACCAATCCCCATAATCATTAGGGTTGGCAATAGCACAAACAAGGACTTTGTTTCTAGTGACCAAATATGTTTGGCGGTCCAAATCGTGTCGGGTAACGTGGCGGGTTTTAGTTTCATTCAATCGTTCCAAAGCAGTTGAGCCTATCATAATCAAAAAATGATGAGAAAAAAACAAAATTAAACGCATAACTTATAGCAGAAAAATATAAAAGCGGTTAGAATGGGGCAATTTTTACTTTCAGGAGAAATACATCATGGGGTCATTAATTAGTATCTTAGGGATTGTGGTATTATTGGGTATCGCATTCTTATGTTCAAACAATCGTAAAGCCATTAATTTCAGAACCGTGTTCGGGGCGTTACTTATCCAAATCATTTTTGGCGCACTGATTCTTTATGTGCCTGCGGGACGAGATGCCTTGCTCTGGTTATCCAATGGCGTGCAAAAAGTGATTGGTTATGGCTTTCAGGGGATTGAATTTGTTTTTGGCGGTTTAGCCAGTAATAAAATTTTTGAAGTGATGGGCGGTGATGGCTTTATTTTTGCCGTGCGTGTTCTCCCAAGTATTATTTTCTTCTCCGCCTTGATTTCCGTGCTGTATTATATCGGTGTCATGCAATGGGTGATTAAAATTATCGGCGGTGGCTTGCAAAAATTATTAGGCACCTCCAAAGCGGAGTCCATGTCTGCGGCGGGGAATATTTTCGTTGGACAAACCGAGGCACCCTTACTGGTGAGACCTTACATCAGCAAAATGACCAACTCCGAACTTTTCGCCATTATGTGTGGTGGTTTGGCGTCAATTTCAGGCTCTATGTTAGCCGGTTATTCAAGCATGGGCGTGCCATTACCTTATCTGATTGCCGCCTCCTTTATGGCCGCACCGGCGGGTTTATTATTCGCTAAAATGTTATATCCACAAACCGAAAAATTTGATGACAGTATTGAACATGTTGAATTAGAAAAACCCTCTAATATTTTAGACGCCGCAGCAGGTGGCGCCTCTTCTGGTTTACAACTGGCGTTAAATGTGGGCGCAATGTTAGTGGCCTTTATCGCTTTAATTGCCTTGATTAATGGTATTTTAGGCGGTGTCGGTGGCTGGTTTGGCTATGATGAATTGTCTCTTGGCGTGATTTTTGCTTGGATTTTCAAACCATTAGCTTGGTTGATCGGGGTGCCTTGGGAAGACGCAGGTGTTGCAGGCCAAATGATTGGTACAAAATTAGCGATTAACGAATTTGTCGGCTATTCAGATTTTGCCAAATATTTAAGCCCAGAAAGTGCGGTGCAATTAGCGGACAAAACGAAAGCGATCATCACCTTTGCCTTGTGTGGTTTTGCGAACTTTGGTTCGATTGCGATTCTGATCGGTGGCTTAGGTGCCATGGCGCCAAATCGTCGTGGTGATATTGCTCGTTTAGGCTTGAAAGCGTTGGTTGCAGGAACATTATCAAACTTAATGAGCGCCACTATTGCGGGCTTATTTATTGGTTTAAGCGGTGTTGCTTTAGCCTAAACCACGGTATAATGAATGACCGATTTAAGGAGTACACCACAGCATTGTCTGTGGTGTTGTTATTTTTAACCCTGTTAAACGTTTGCGTGAACGGAAATAAGGAAAGAAAAGGATGAAACGTGTATTCATCATCATGCTTGATTCGCTCGGCATTGGCAGTGCAAGGGATGCGGATAAATTTGGCGATCAAGGGGCCAATACATTGGGGCATATTGCACAATATTGTGCGGCCAATCAAGCAAACAGTACGGATTTATCCATTCGTCAAGGGCGCTTGAAATTACCTCATTTGGAAACCCTCGGCTTGGGGCTTGCCGCCGAAAAATCTTGTGGCGTGTTACCTGACGGCTTTCAAGCCGCACCCGAATTAATCGGTGGTTATGCCTTTGCACAGCAAATTTCATCCAGTAAAGATACGATTTCAGGGCATTGGGAAATAGCGGGAGTCCCCGTCTTTTTGAAGTGGAATGTTTTTCCGCAAGCAGAACAGAGTTTTCCTGAGGATTTGCTTGAGCGCATTGTACAAAAAGCGGGCTTGGCGGGGTATTTAGGAAATTGCCACGGCACCAGTACGACAATTTTAGATACCTTTGGCGAGGAGCATATCAAAACGGGTTATCCGATTTTTTATACCTCGGAAGAATCCGTGTTTCAAATTGCTTGCCACGAACAACATTATGGCTTAGAGAAACTGTATGAACTTTGCCAAATTGTGCGAGAAGAATTAGCACTCGACAATATTGGGCGAGTGATTGCACGTCCTTTTGTGGGGGAAAAAACAGGAGAATTCCAACGCACCACGAATCGTCGAGATTTCACCGTAGAGCCACCGGCCAAAACCCTGTTACAAAAACTCATTGAAGAAAAACAAGGGATTGTGGTTGCTGTGGGCAATGTGGCGGATATTTATGCACATACGGGGATTAGCAAAAAAGTCAAAGCGACGGGGCTAGAAGAATTATTTGATAAAACCTTGCAAGAAATGCGAAGTGCGGGGGAAAACACCCTCGTTTTTGCCAATTTTGTGAATTTTGATGCCACAGTAGGTTATCACCGAGATGTCACAGATTACGCCATAGGCTTAGAATATTTTGATCGCCGTTTGCCGGAATTATTGGAATTAGTCAACAACGAGGATCTATTAATTCTGACCACCGATCATGGTTGTGATCCAACATGGCAAGAGTCCATTCATACCCGTGAACATATTCCCGTGTTACTGTATGGTTCAAGCATACCCAAAGCCTTTCTTGGTCAACGAGAAACCTTTGCGGATATCGCACAAACCGTAGCACAATATTTTGATTTATCGCCGATGGATTACGGTAAATCGATCCTTTAATTGATTAAACAGAGAGGAAAACATTATGACTCCACATATTAACGCACCAGCAGGCGCATTTGCAGATGCCGTATTAATGCCAGGTGATCCACTTCGGGCTAAATACATTGCAGAAACATTTTTAGAAAACGTTCAAGAAGTAACCAATGTTCGTAATATGCTTGGTTATACGGGGACTTACAAGGGCCGCCGAATTTCCGTGATGGGACATGGCATGGGGATTCCCTCTTGCTCAATTTACAGTAAAGAACTGATTACCGAATATGGCGTGAAAAAAATTATTCGTGTCGGTTCTTGCGGTGCGGTCCGTCAGGATGTGAAAGTCCGTGATGTGGTGATTGGATTGGGGGCTTGTACTGATAGCAAAGTCAATCGTATTCGTTTTAAAGATAACGATTTTGCCGCCATTGCGGATTTTGAGATGACACAAGCTGCCGTACAAGCGGCGAAAAACAAAGGCGTTAAGGTTCGAGTTGGGAATTTATTCTCTGCGGATCTTTTCTATACACCGGATGTGGAAATGTTTGATGTGATGGAAAAATATGGCATTCTTGGGGTTGAAATGGAGGCCGCTGGCATTTACGCCGTGGCGGCGGAATACGGGGCGAAAGCCTTATGTATTTGTACGGTTTCCGATCATATTCGGACAGGCGAACAAACCAGTTCAGAAGAACGTCAATTCACCTTTAATGAGATGATTGAGATTGCGTTAGACAGTATCTTAATCGGTGATTCTGCTGAATAGTGCGCATAAAAAGTGCGGTGATTTTATTCAATAATTTGATTGAATTTGCACCGCACTTTATGCTTGAGAAAAGGGTTAAGCCTTTTTCAGAAATACCGATTTTAATGAAAAAGGTTGGCCCTCAATTTTACAATCCACATCATGATCGCTGTCGACTAAGCGAATATTCTTCGCTTTGGTGCCTTTTTTCAACACAATAGATGACCCCTTTACTTTAAGATCTTTAATTAAAATGACGTCATCGCCATCTTGTAATAGATTACCATTGCTGTCTTTCCACACTTTTTGTTGGTTTTCTTCGCTTATTTCTTCACCTGACCATTCATAAGCACAGTCAGGGCAAACAAAATTCACGCTATCGTGATAAACATAGTCACCCTGACATTTGGGGCAAGTCGGCATTTGATCCATTTTCTTTTCCTTACGTATAAAATTGAGCGCCAGTATAGCAGAGAATCGGCGATTTATCCAAAATTCGCCCTTGTGCGAATTTCTTTTATGCTCGGATTTCTTTTATACTCACTTTTCAGTAGAATAGAGCGCAACATTTAATTAAGAGGTGAGTATGAAAACAAAACAACTGATTATTGCATTATCCACAGCGTTATTTTCGAATGTGTTATTGGCGCATAATATTCAAGTAAACAGCCCATTACCGGCAGTTAGCGTACAAAAAGACGGTGAGATAAATCTCAACGGTGACAAGGTTCAATATCAAGGTTGGCATTCTGCCCAGTTAGTCGGCAAAGTTCGAGTGGTACAGCATTTTGCCGGCAGAACCGCAGCCAAAGAAAAAAATGAGGCATTAATTCAAGCCATTAAACAAGCGGGATTTGACCGTAACAAATATCAAACCACCAGCATTATTAATGCGGATGACGCCGTGATTGGCACGGGAATTTTTGTTAAAAACAGCGCAGAAAAAGGTAAAAAGGAAAATGCCCACAGTCAGGTGATTTTGGATCAACAAAGTGCGGTGAAAAATGCGTGGCAATTACGTGAAAAAGACAGTGCGGTGATTGTGTTAGATAAAACCGGTAAAGTCCAATTTGTGGCAGAGGGCAAATTATCGGTGGAACATGTAAAAGAAGTGATTGATTTAGTGGGAAAATTAATCAAATAATCCTTGAAAATTTGCCCCATACTTCACATTCAGGAAGATGGGGCATTTTTTATCGCTTATTATGCGTGAGCTTTCGTTTTAGTCGGTTTATCTTCTGGTAAGATTAAATTTAAGATCAAGGCAAGCAAGGAGCCGACGGTAATGCCTGAACCAAAAATTTCTTTGAAGAACGTTGGCAATTTATCCAATAATTCTGGACGTGTGGTAACCGCTAATCCGCAACCGATAGAAATCGCAATAATTAAACCGTTGCGTTTGCTACGTTCAATGTTGTCCAACATTTGAATACCGGCCGCAATAATCATAGCGAACATCATTAAGCCCGCCCCACCTAACACGGGCAAGGGAATAGAAACGATTAACGCCCCAAACACAGGGAATAAGCCCGCTAATACCAATAAACCGCCCGTCAGTGCAACAACATAACGACTTGCTACGCCTGTCAAGGTGATTACGCCGATATTTTGTGAGAAAGAAGAAAATGGCGTGGTCGACATCACGGCCGCCAAGGCAGAACCCAAACCATCACACAGAATACCGCCACGTAAATGTTTGCCCGTGATTTCCGTTTGTGTGGCATTGCCTAAGGCGAGGAAGTTACCGCTACTTTCTACGATAGTGACTAAATAAGCAATCGCCATACCGATAATGCCGGTAATCGGGAAAGATAAGCCAAAATGTAAAGGTTGTGGCAACGCAAAGGCTTGTGCCTCTTTTACGCCAGTGAAGTCAATCCACCCAAGGGCAAGGCAAAGGATATAACCGGTCATCATACCGATCACAATCGCAGCCGCAGAGAAAATGCCGGTTCCCCATTGCACTAACGCTACTACAATAACGAGTACAAACGTCGCCATCATCAGATTTTCAGGGGCAGCATAATTGGCATCAGAGCGTTGACCACCAGCAAACCAGTCCACCGCCACAGAAATCAAACTTAATCCGATCATCATCACGACAGTTCCAGTAACCACCGGTGGGAATAATTTGCGAATACTCGGCATAAAGAAACTGCCGATAATCATCACTAAGGCACCGACTAAGGACGATCCGAGAATACCTGCCACCCCATGTTCACTAAAACCTACGGCAAGGGCGGCTGACACAAATGTAAAGCTGGTTCCCATTACGCTAGGTAATCGAATCCCAATCGGCCCCAACCCACGGCATTGAATGATCGTCACGATCCCCGATACTAACAAGGCAGCGTTGACTAAAATAATGGTGTCGGGAGTAGGTAATTTTAATACGTTACCAATCACTAATGGTACGGCAATAATACCGCCGAGCGCAGCGAGTAAATGTTGTGCCGCTAATAATAAACTTAACCCAAAAGGCGGTTTATCTTCTACGGTATAAAGTAGGTTGTTATTCATAATGGTTCCTTAACTAAAAAATAGGCACGCATTATACAGCAAACGTTTGCGTTTTGTTAGAAAAAAGTGCGGTGGGAAAATAAAACATTTTTCACCGCACTATTGTTTTGACAGGAATGGCGTATTACCAACCGCCCCCAAGTGCCTTATACAAACTCACCAAACTCAATGCTTGTTGGCGTTGTGATTGAATCAACTGATTTTGTACATTGATCGCATTAATACGTGCATTAATCGTACTATCTAAGGTTTTATTACCATTTTGGAACAATTTCACCGCATCATTAGCTTGTTTATTGGCTTGCGTTAAAGATTGAGCAAATAATTGGCTTTGGCGAGCTTGGGTATATTGTTGATGATAGGCATTATCCACTTCGGCTAAACCATTTAATAAGGTTCTGTCGTATTCTAATAAAGCAGATTGCAGTGCAGCATCTGCTTTATCAATATTGGCTTGAATACGTCCATTGGTGAAAAGTGGTACATTAATGCCCACACTGACCATGGACATCCAGCCTTTCAGTACCGTGTCACCATCCGCTTGCATTTTTCCGCCGTCCGCCATAAAGCTGAGAGAAAAACGTGGGTAGAGATCCGCTTTGGCACTGGCGACTTTCGCTGCTGCGGCTTGCACCGAATAACGTTGAGCTTGTAAATCAGGGCGACGTTCTAACCAACCTTCTGGCGTACTGCCTACCGGTGCTTTGGGTAAATTGGCTAAAATATTACGGCTATCTGGTAGCGTAAAACCTTGTGGCACTTCGCCTAATAACACGGCAATAGCTCGCACTTCCGTGGTATATTGCGAGTTGAGCGTAGTTTGTTGTGCTTTAGCTTGTGTGATTTGGGTTTCAATTTCGCTCACTTCGTAAGCGGTTGCTTGCCCCGCATTAAAACGGCCTTTCACATAGCGAGCCAGTTTGTTTAATTCTGCAATTTGTTGATTGCTCGTCACTTGTTGCTGTTGAATCGCACGTGCATTGATATAATGTTGAGCAATATTGCTAGAAATTAACATTTTGGCGGAATAGGCTTGTTGTTGCACTGCGTCACGTTGGAAACGAGCTGCGTCACTGTCGCTGGATTTTTTACCAAAGAAATCAGCTTCCCAACTTGCACTTAAGCCACCATAACCATTCAGGCCTTTACTTTCACGGTCGGTGCCATACATATTCATATCGCTATAAGAACCGCCACCACTGACACTCCCAGATACATTAATGCCTTTATCGGCTTCGGAATAGTCAGCTCCTGCTTGGGCTTCATTTAAACGGCTTAAAGCTAATTTATAGTCTAGGTTTTGGGCTAATCCTTTATTAATTAAACTGCTTAATACCGGATCATTCCAACTGTTCCACCATTGACTTAAGTCTATTTGAGCGGTGCCTTGTTGGCTAAAATTTACCGGTAAATTCACCGCACTTTCAGTGGATACTTGGGTTTGTTGGCAAGCGGTTAAACCTAATAACACGGCTGCAACGAGAGTAATTTTAAATTTATTCATTGTGTTTCCTTTTTGTTAGCCTTGTCTTTCTAACATTTTCTTAAAGCGTAATAGGGCGAAGATTAAACAAATTAATGCGACCACTGAAACAGTGAGTAACTTCGTCCATAAAATATCAATACCTGCCCCACGGAAGAGGACATCTTGTGAGAAGTCAGCGAATACGGTGGTTGGCCAATATTTACTGATTTCTTGTGCGACCACTGGCATGTTGATTCTTGGTGCTGCCGAGCCTGAGAAGAGTAATAACACCATATAAGTTGGCACCACGAGTAAGCTAAATTGTGCCATGGTGGGTGCAATCGTGGCTAACATTACCCCTAAGGAGGAAATCGCAAAGAGAAAGAGTGCTAACCCCACGCCATATAACCATAGCTCACCGTTGATCGGCACGTCTAAATACCAGTTCACTACTAATCGCATGGAAATCATGGCCGCTACCCAGTTAACTAAACCGTTAGCGAGAATTTTCGCTAACAGAATTTCTGACGCATTCACTGGCATCACTAAAAGGTGTTCCATGGTGCCACGCTCACGCTCACGAATCACCGCCGAGCCAACTAACACCATCACCATTAACGCCAACATATCGCCAATTTTCATGGTCGGAACAAATCGCACACTTTCTGCATTGGGGTTATACAATGAATTAACCACCGCAACAGCCGGTGCGTTACTTGATTCCGCTCCCAGAAATTCGCTGATTTCTTGCGTAATGTAACCTGTTAACATGGTTGAGCCTGCTCCAGCTTGCGTCATCATGGTGGCATCCACTTGCAGATAAAGCTCAGGATGACGTCCCATTAACAAATCTTTCTCAAAATTCTCTGGAATTTCTAAGGCAAAAATAATTTTATTTTTATCCATTAAGTGATGGGCCTCATCACGTGTCATTTCTACCGGTTTGGTGAAATAAGGTTCTTTAATGGCATCTTGTAAACGATAGCTTAACGCCGATTTATCATGATCAATAATCGCAATGGGTGCAGATTTTACATCATAGGTAATCGCATTGGCTAACATCCCAATCATCACGGTAAACACCATTAAAATGGCAATTAATAACGCCGGTTCGCTAAATAAACTTTTCAGTTCTTTGACGGTGAGCGTAAAGAGAGATTTTAATGCACGCATTACGCCTCCTGTTTTTTCAATTTAATACTGGCGACCATCAGATAAACCAAAGGGAAAATAAGCAACACTAAAAAGTTATTATGCAAATCTTCAAATGGAATACCTTTGGTAAAGGTGCCTGCACTGATGCTTTGGAACCATGACGCAGGGAAGAAATTACTCAGAATTTGAGCCCACCAAGCCATACTAGAAACGGGGTACATCATCCCCGAGAAGTTCATGGTTGGAATCATGGTCGCAATCGCCACAATAAACAATGCGGCGGCTTGTGATTTCATTAAACTGGAAATTAATAAACCAAAGCTAGTGGATGCCCAAATGAAGATCATGGCACCTAAACTTAATACCGCTAAGGAACCTTTTACAGGAACACCGAACCAGAAAATCGCCATACCCACTAGAATAATGTAGTTCACGCCACCCATTAAAATATAGGGGAGCTGTTTACCTAGTAGGAATTGAATCACTTTGGCTGGTGATGAATACAGGTTCATAATGGAGCCGATTTCACGCTCACGCACCACACCGAGAGCCGTCATCATGGCAGGGATCATCATCATGATCATCATCATCAAACTTGGCACCATGGCGTTAACACTTTTTGATTCAGGGTTATACATCATGCGTGGCACGATATTGATCCCGCCGCTGTTGGTGGATGTCGCATATTGTGCATTAAATTGCGACATAATACTGGTGACATAGCCTTGCACCGTAGAAGTATTAGCAGGCAATGAGCCATCAATAAAGAATCCTACTTCTGGCGAACGACCATTTAATAAATCACGCCCAAAGCCAGATGGAATTTCAACCACCACTTCTACACCAGCACGTTTTAACACTAAGTTTAAATCATCACGTGAATGAATGGTGGCTTGTAAATCAAAATAGCCAGATCCTGTAAAGGTTTGAATTAATGCTCGGCTTTCTGGGCTTTGATCTTGATCGTACACCCCAAAACGCATTTCACCCACATCAAAGGAAATTGCCCAACCTGTTGCCATGAGCAAGACAATCGGGCCAAAAATCGCAAACATTAAACGGATTTTGTCTCGTGCCAGCTCTTTTGCTTCACGCACAGCAAAAGCCCATGTCATCAGGAAGAAATACATCAAGGCATTTTGTTTTTTCACTGGTTTGGCTTCTGTTGCGACTTTTTTTGTATTGGTATCTGCCTTTTCAATGGTATTGTCAGGTTCAGCGATTAACAAATATTGAATAAAGGCTTCTTCCAAACTAGTGGAATGATGTTCATCAATCAGTTCTTGTGGCGTGCCAAGTGCCAGTACGTTGCCTTTGTGCATCAGCGACAAACGGTCACAATACATGGCCTCATTCATAAAGTGCGTGGTCACGAAAATGGTGATTTTATCTTCACGAGAAAGTTTAATCAGCATTTCCCAGAACATATCCCGAGCCGCTGGGTCAACCCCTGATGTAGGTTCGTCTAAAATTAATACTTCAGGGCTATGCAAACAGGCACAGGCTAATTGTAAACGTTGACGAATGCCCAAAGGTAACGCAGAGGGGAGCGTGTCCGCCATTTCCGTTAATTGGAAATATTCGAGAGTTTGTTTAATCGCACTTTCGCTTTTACGACCAAGTTCGTATAATTTTGCGTGTAATTCGAGATTATCTCTGACGGTTAATTCTTCGTACAATGAAAAAGCCTGCGACATGTAGCCGACTCGTTTTTTTATCGCATTTGAGCCAGCCTCAATGGATTCGCCTAATAATTGTGCGGTGCCACTAGTGGGTTCAATCAGACCAGTGAGCATTTTCATTGTGGTGGATTTGCCACAGCCATTGGAACCTAAGAAACCAAAGATTTCGCCTTTTTCGATTTCAAAAGACACCTTGTTCACCGAGGTGAAATCCCCAAATTTTTTGGTTAAATCCGATGCTTGCATGGCTAACGGTGAATTAGGATCAGATTCAAATGGCGGCAAGACCAAACCATTTTCGCTACCTCGTTTATCTTCCGGCAACATTTTCACATAGGCTACTTCAAGGGAATCTGTGTTGTAGCGTTCCAGTACGGCGTTGGTTTTATCGTTTTCCAGAATTTTGCCGTCGTCCATAGCAATCAGATACTCAAAACCTTGTGCCTCGTCAATATAAGCGGTGGCGACGATCACGGTCATTTCGCTCATTTCGGCTCGTAGATTATCCACTAACGCCCAGAATTGACGGCGAGATAATGGGTCAACGCCGGTGGTGGGTTCATCTAAAATCAGCAAATCAGGACTATGCACTAACGCACAGCAAAGACTGAGTTTTTGTTTCATACCGCCAGAAAGTTTACCCGCTGCACGTTCGCCAAAGGGAGCTAATCCCGTAGCCTGCAATAAACGTTGGGTGCGCTCACCCAGTTCTTTTTTGCTTAAACCAAACAGATCCGCATGAAACTCAATATTTTCTTTAATGGTGAGCGTTGGATAGAGGTTTTTCCCCAACCCTTGTGGCATAAACGCAATGCGAGGTAACGCACTTTCTCGTGGCGCCGTTTTTGCCATATCGCAGTCCAGTACTTGCACTGAACCTTGTTGAATAATTTTTACCCCTGCAATAATCGAAAGCAAGGTAGATTTTCCCACCCCGTCAGGCCCGACAAGCCCAACGGTTGACCCCTTGGTGATTTCTAAGGAAACGTCTTTTAACGCTTCATTATCACCGTAGCAGTGCGTGAGATGTTGAATAGAAACAGCGACGGTCATGAATTACTCCTGTGGTAATTTAACCGCTAAATGACTTGCCCAATCACTGTTATCTAAACGTACATAACCATTACCGGCCATACCCCCTTTCAGTAAGCCTTGATATTTGGTGGCCACATCGGCAGGGACTTTAAGTTTAATTTTAAACATAAATTTGGTCCGTTCCGCTAAGGTTTCCACGGATTTCGGGGTAAATTGTGATTGTGTCGCAATTTGGCTCACCACCGCAGGGAATACCGCCTCCACGCCGTCTAACACAATACGAGCCTCATCACCGACTTTGATTTTCGCCATATCCGTTGCAGGGACAAAAATATACATTGAGACATCCGTTGGATCGAGTAAACTTGCCACACGGCTACCCGCAGCAACCACATTACCTTCATCCACAAAACGGTATTCAATAACACCCGCATAAGGCGTACGAATAATCATATCATCAGTCACCGAGGTCGCTTGGGCGATTTGGGTTTCCGCCACTTCAACGTTACGTTGAATTTCGGCCAAACTGGCAGTGGCAGATTTCACTTTTGCCACCGCTGCATCACGATCCGCTTGACGGCGAGCCACTTCAGAAGCAGACACTAAGCCATCTTTACGCAATTTCAACGCATTGTCTAATTCTAATTGTGCTACTTTTTGTTGTTGTTGCGCAGCTTGAATATCTGCTTGCGCACGGGCAATGGTTTCTTGTGCTTTTTGTTTGTTTGCTTTCGCTTGATCCACTTGGCTCGTTGAGGTTTCAGAGGCAAGTTCGGCGATCAAGTCATTGACATGCACATATTGCCCTTCTTCCACCGCCACGGTTTTCACCCGACCCGCATATAAACTTTGCAAGTCGATACGTTTCAATTCCAAACGCCCATTACTGGCCGCCAGATTTGACACTTCGACCTTGGATTGTTGAGATTGATAATAGTAATAACCACCGCCAGCAAGGGCAAGTAAGATAATTAATATAAGGATTTTTTTCATTCGTGTTACCTATCATTTATGGTCTAAAAAATTGCGGAAATTATAACTTATCCTCTTTTTTATACAATCAACAATATTTTAACAAAAGTTATGTTATGATAACAAAATTGATAATATGTGTGCATAACACAGAAAAAGACAAAGGTAATTGGCATGACAGAACAAGCAGATTTACGTGTACAGCGTTCTCAATATTATATTCAACAAGCCCTTGTGACTTTATTAAAAGACAAATCCTTTACCGATATTTCCGTTCAAGATATTTTAGACAAAGCCATGGTTAATCGGAGTACGTTTTATCGTCATTATTCCGGTAAAACGGATTTAGCCGCTAAAATGATCGCCGAATTTAAACAACTCTTAGCCGAAAGAATGGAACAGCGTTTAGAGAGTAAAAATCTCAATTTATTTTACTTACAGCTGATCCCGCAAATTTGGGACAAACGAGAATTAATTTTAGCCCTCTGGAAAATCGACACACCGAAACTACATCTTTATGCAGATATGCAACAAATGATGAAAGGCTTTTTGCTCGTCCTATTGGAACAAAAACAAGTGGATCCAGAATTCATGGATTATCAAAGCACCATTTTTGCCAAAATGATGTTAGCCAGTGTTCGTTATCACTTTGAACGCAATATTAAACCCGATTTGAAAATGGCATTAATGAAAATACGAGAAGTGATTGATATTATGGATTTTTAGTATGAAAGAGTGCGGTGAAAAAACATGATTTTTTCACCGCACTTTAATTAGCGGGCGTTCATTGAACTATTATTGGCTTTCTCTACGCAAACGTTGATATTCCTTGGATTGATTAAGTAAAATCCGAGCCGCCTTTTTCAAATCATTAATATCCTCATTCGGTAAATAAAACGTGGTTGGCAAATTCAGCATACGTTGACGAAATTCTGCTTGATCATCAGGCAAATCTCGTAAATTCAGGCTAATAAAATAGATGCCCGCTTTATTACCTTTGACTTTAGCTAATTCCTCATTTCGTGCATCCACCACAGCTCGAAAACGGTTTAAACTGGCTTGTGAAGTTTGTTCAATCGGCACATCAATGACCGCTGTGGCTTGATCGGAAAAGCTCGGTATTTCTGCTTTTTTATCAATTTCTGTGCTAATCTGATTTTGCGCATTCACGCTAATTACAATAATGCGTTTAATGTTGCTGCTTTTTAACCGTTCACGAATGGCACTTTCAGGCGAGACTTCTTGGGTTTCTAGCAAACTTTTTATCCCTAAATTATCGGTTAATCCGCCGTCTAATAAATGAATATACGGTCGATCTTGGCTGTTACTGTATTGTTGTAATTGACGAATATATTGCTGACGGGATTCATTTTGCAAACTGTCAGGCTCGGCATTTAAGGTCGCTTGTAATTCTTTTGGTAATTGATAATGACAGTTTCCGCCATTATTATTCAAGGTCAATGGTGAAAATACCAGTGGCACTGCACTAGAGGCGGCTACTGCTCGAGCAAGCGGTAATTTCGCTAAATCCAGACACATGGTATCAAATTGTTCTTGGGTAAAATCCAAGCGTCGACCAATCGACATATCCGTTGCACTGATCACGGCAAACGGGCCTTTGCGTGCGGTGGCTAAATCCCCAAAGGTTTTATTTCCAAAGAGCGTATTTTCAAATTGCTCTTGCAATAAATCGCCCCGTCCGAATTCGGGCGAAAATAAACGTGGCATATTGGCAAAAGACAGGGTTTGGTTCACCATTAATTTTTGGAAATTTTGCTTTAAGAATTTTTTCTCAAAATTCGGAATGGTTTCTTTGCCGTAAAGCGAATAATAAATCGCTAAGACGGAACCGCCAGACACACCGTATACCATATCCACATGTTCAATTAAGTTTGTGTTTTTACCGTCTAAGGTGATGGGGTGACTATTTAATTCTTCTAGCACGCCATAACCAAAAGCCGCCGCTCTTGTGCCGCCGCCAGAAAACATAATCGCTACAATGGTTTGATCATTGAATTTATCTTGCATCACTTTTTGAATGCGATAGCCTTTGCTCATATCCACTTGGTCAATGGTGGCTAACGGTTGATATTGCACGGCATTACAGGCGGTGAGAAAAAGGAGTGCGCTGATAAAAGCCAGTTTATGGGGTAATTTCATATCTACGTTGTCTACTTAAGCGATTATTTATAAATGACACCCTCCATTTACGGAGGGTGCGATGTGGAGCAGAATGAGCACGTTGTAGCGATTAAGACCGCTTCATAATCTCAAAAAATTCTTCGTTGGTTTTGGCTACCATGAGTTTATCAATTAAGAACTCCATGGCGTCCACTTCACCCATAGGATTAAGAATTTTACGCAAGATCCACATTTTTTGGAGTTCATCTGGCGTGGTGAGTAAGTCCTCTTTACGAGTACCAGAACGGTTGAAGTCAATGGCTGGGAACACACGTCTTTCGGCGATTTTGCGAGAAAGGTGAAGTTCCATATTCCCCGTTCCTTTAAATTCTTCAAAAATTACTTCATCCATTTTTGACCCCGTATCCACTAAGGCCGTAGCAATAATGGTTAAGCTGCCGCCTTCTTCGACATTACGAGCTGCCCCGAAGAAACGTTTTGGGCGGTGTAAAGCGTTGGCATCGACCCCACCAGAGAGGATTTTACCAGAGGCCGGTGTGACGGTGTTGTAAGCTCGGGCTAAACGAGTGATACTGTCTAATAAAATTACCACATCTTTTTTGTGTTCCACGGAGCGTTTTGCTTTTTCGATTACCATTTCTGCCACTTGTACGTGACGGGTAGCCGGTTCATCAAAGGTGGAGGCAATCACTTCACCTCGTACGGTGCGTTGCATTTCGGTCACTTCTTCAGGACGCTCATCAATCAGCAATACAATTAGCTCACATTCTGGGTAGTTGTGAGTAATACTTTGGGCGATATTTTGTAATAATACGGTTTTCCCCGCTTTTGGCGGCGCCACAATTAAACCACGTTGGCCTTTCCCAATAGGTGAGGCTAAATCAAGAATACGAGCGGTTAAGTCTTCGGTAGAGCCATTTCCTCGTTCCATACGTAAACGAGAGTTAGCGTGTAATGGCGTTAGGTTTTCAAAGAGGATTTTACTGCGAGAAACTTCGGGTTTGTCATCATTGACTTGATCGACTTTGAGAAGTGCAAAATAACGTTCTCCCTCTTTAGGTGGGCGAATTTTGCCCTCAACTTTGTCACCAGTTTGTAGATTGAAACGACGAATTTGACTCGGGGAAACATAGATATCATCAGGGCCAGCGAGGTAGGAACTGTCGGCAGAACGGAGGAAACCAAAACCATCAGGCAGAATTTCTAAAATACCACCGCCGAAAATATCTTCGCCACTTTTGGCATGTTGTTTGAGGATGGCAAAGACGATGTCTTGTTTACGTAAACGGGCTAAATTTTCTAAGCCCATTTGACCTTCACCTAGCTCAACTAAAGTTGACACTGGCGTATTCTTAAGTTCTGTTAAATGCATAATGTTTAATTTGTAGATTTGAATAAATGGATTGTTATGAGTTGACATTGTTGTCATTAGGTGTCGCTAAGGTAACACTAATTTTTGGCATTGTCTAGTTTTCAAGATAAAAAATCAAGAAAATGCGGTGTTTTTTTGGGGATTTTGGGATATCGTGCTATGCTATTGAGAATTTTTACGAGAACGAAAGCCATTATGACAACAAACCATTTATCTCAGCAACGCTTTGCTGATTTACCGTTAAATTCCCAAGTATTGCAAGCATTACAAAGCAAAGGTTTTGACTATTGTACCCCTATTCAGGCATTGTCCTTACCCATTACTTTGCAGGGCAAAGATGTCGCCGGCCAAGCGCAAACGGGGACGGGCAAAACCATGGCGTTTTTAACTGCGACTTTTCATCATTTGCTAGAAAAACCGCAGGACTCAACGAAAAATCAGCCACGAGCATTAATTCTGGCACCGACTCGTGAGTTGGCGGTGCAAATCGATCATGATGCAGAATTATTAGTCAAAACAACGGGATTAAAGACCGCACTTGCCTATGGCGGTGACGGTTACGATAAGCAATTAAAAGCCATTGAGCAAGGCGTGGATATTTTAATTGGCACGACAGGGCGTGTGATTGATTATGTCAAACAAGGCATTATTAACTTGGAGGCGATTCAAGTGGTGGTGTTAGATGAAGCGGATCGCATGTTTGACTTGGGATTTATTAAGGATATTCGTTACTTATTGCGTAAATGCCCGAGTGCATCACAACGGTTGACCATGTTATTTTCAGCGACGTTGTCATACAAAGTACGAGAATTGGCTTTTGAAGACATGAATGATCCAGAATATGTGGAAATTGAACCTTTACAGAAAACCGGTCACCGCATTAAAGAAGAATTATTTTATCCGTCCAATCAGGACAAAATGGCTTTATTGTTGACTTTGTTAGAAGAAGAATGGCCAGATCGTTGTATTGTATTTGCGAATACTAAACATAAATGTGAAGATATTTGGGGCTATTTGACGGCTGACGGCCATCGTGTCGCCTTATTGACTGGGGATGTGGCGCAGAAAAAACGGTTATCCTTGTTAAAACAATTTACGGATGGCGACTTGGATATTTTAGTGGCCACAGATGTTGCTGCTCGTGGCTTGCATATTGCCGATGTAACCCATGTGTTTAACTATGATCTGCCTGATGATTGTGAAGATTATGTGCATCGTATTGGCCGTACAGGCCGAGCGGGGGAAAGTGGTGTATCAATTAGTTTTGCCTGTGAACAATATGCCATGAATCTGCCAGCTATTGAAGAATATATTGGCCACAGTATTCCCGTGAGCCAATACGACCCTGCCTCATTAATTCAGGATTTACCTCGACCGGTACGGATTAAACGTAATAGTTCACCGACCAGTCGGGCCAAACCGAAAAAACCGTTTACTAAACGTTATTAGGAAAACATGATAAAGTCGATTTCACGTATTTTTACTTTTTTATTATTAACGATGTTAGTGAGTAATATGGCGAACGCTGGGATCGTAACAAAAGCAGTTGGTGCCTATATTATTTATAAAATAGTGACTAAAGATAAAAAAGACGATAAATCGCAATCCGAGGTGAAATCAGCACAATCATCTTCTGAAGTTGAAGAGGAAGATTGTGAAGAAGATGACTGTGCAGAGGAGAGTGAAGAATAATGTGGTATCGTATTAGCTAGTTTATATATTAGGGAGAGAGATGATGCAAAGTCAATCTGCATTAGCAACAGCACTTCATCACCGTTCGATTCGGCGTTTTACCGATCAAGCGATTCCAACGGAAGTATTTGAGCAATTAATTGAGGCTGGACAAATGGCCAGTTCATCAAGTTTTTTGCAGTCGGTGAGTATTATTCGAGTGACCGATTCGATTAAACGCCAACAAATTCGTACCATTTGTGGCGGAGGCAGTGAAACAGGGCAAATGTATGTGCAAGAAAGCCCTGAGTTCTTGGTGTTCTGTATTGATACCTACCGTCACCAGCAGCTTGTCCCTGAGGCGCAGACTGATTGGACGGAAATGTTGTTAATTGGTGCAGTAGATGTGGGCATTATGGCTCAAAATGTATTACTCTGTGCGGAAAGTGTCGGCTTGGGTGGCGTGTATATTGGCAGTTTGCGGAATGGTATTGCACAGGTTGCGGATATTTTAGGTTTACCGACAGGCGTGGTGCCCTTGGTCGGATTATGTTTGGACTATCCTGATCAAACCCCATTACAACGACCACGCTTGCCAACGCATGTCATTTTGTCAGAAAATCACTATCAAGCGGCTAGTCAACGGGATCTAGCGGAATATGACGAGCAAGTGCGAGCTTATTACGTACAGCGGAGCAGTAAAGCATTGAACTGGACGGAGCAAGTGAGGAATACGTTGGCAAAACCAATTCGTCCAGAGATTTTACCGTTTTTACATAAACAAGGCTTGGCTAAACGGTAACCTTTTTGCCTATATAGCTAGAAAAGCGTTTTACCAGTGATGACGGCCATAATGGTAGCCAATCGATGGCATTAACACCACAGGCAGCGTACTACGGCGAGTCGTGGTGTTTTTGGGTTGACTGTCACTGGCATTTAACGGCATATCCACAGGTGCTTGTTGGACTTTTTGATTAGCGGGTACAGTCTTTCCGCTATATACTTTTTGATTATAGTCTTGTACTGTTTTCATATCTAAGGGTGCTTGTGGCTGCCCTACGGGTGGGTGAGAAGTACAGCCTACGAGAACCATGCTAGCAATGATAAAAATAATTTTTTTCATGGTTTATTTTCCTTTTTTATTGTTTTTGGTCGGACATACCACATTAGATAGCACGGAAACACGATCTTGCAGATTTTTTTTAGCAATATTTTGACCGCGCTGTTTATCTTGTTCTTTTAAATATTTCGACATATTGGGGTCATTTATATTAAACACTGAGGCATATTGCACTTTTTTCGGCATACCATCATGATTTACTATGCCCCCCGAAATATTGGCATAATACTCATTTTTAGACTTATCTTTGAGATAATAGGTGGCGGAGTCAGTGACTTCTACGCCATTATTTAGATAGCCATAACATACGCCGCCACCATGTTCAAATACAGTATGAATTTGACTGTTTTCGTTAATAACAAAGACTTCAAATTCTACACTTTTGGCTAATTCGTTGACATCATTTTGATCTTTTAAGTCAAACTTTTGCAGACTACCTTTAGTGATATAGGTCGGCGCATTTTTAGAATCAGATTCAGTAATGACCGTATTATCTTCTGAAATATGGATAGAAATTGTTGAGTCGGCTAGGGTGTAAAAACTAACCCCACTCAACAACCCCATCACGGTTAACATATTGTATCTCATCAATAATATTCCCCTTTTTCTAGTTTAGAAAAACATGAAGACTAGGTTTCATAAAATTCTAGTGGTAAATTATCAGGATCTCTGAAAAAAGTAAAACGTTTTTGCGTGATTTCATCAATACGAATCGGTTCACAGGCAATACCAAAATCAGCTAAATAATTCACCGCACTTTGTAAATCAGCGACTTTAAACGCTAAATGACGTAAACCGCAAGACTCTGGTGTAGAAAGTCGTGGTGGTGGTGCTGGAAAAGAAAATAGTTCAATTTGACTACCGTCTGGAAAAGCGAGATCGAGTTTATAGCTTTGTCGCTCGGTACGATAGGTTTCAGCGATAATTTGTGCACCCAATATATCGACATAAAAATGTTTTGAAACGGCATAATCGGAAACGATTAAAGCAATATGATGAAACCCTAAGACTGGTGACATACTGATCCTTTATATTATATATTTAAATAGTATATAAGATTTTCGAGTATGGTAAAAAGAATTTTAACTGGTAAGACCTGTAATGGCACGCCCTAAAGGATTCGAACCTTTGACCCACGCCTTAGAAGGGCGTTGCTCTATCCAGCTGAGCTAAGGGCGCATTGCAGAGGATATTAAGTGGTAAAAAATGAAGTGGTCGGCGAGATAGGATTTGAACCTACGACCCACTGGTCCCAAACCAGTTGCGCTACCAAGCTGCGCTACTCGCCGACAAAGTGATGACTATTATAAGAGGCTGTAAATTTCCGTCAATCATTTTTTCACTTTTCCTGTTTAATTGATTAAATTTATTCCAAAATACAAATCTATTCGCCTTTTTTGTGATTTTCTGACAAAATAGCAAACGTTTTCTTCTATTATTTCTAATGCAGGTAAGATTATGACGGCAAAATTAATTTCTGGCACCGAACTGGCTAAAAAAGTAAAATCAGATGTGGCGCAGAGAATCGCTTATCATGTAGAAAAAGGCAAGCGTGCACCTGGATTGGCGGTGATTCTCGTGGGCGCCGATCCCGCTTCGCAAGTATATGTAGGCAGTAAACGCAAAAGTTGTGCAGAGTTAGGGATCGCATCTAAATCTTATGATTTACCTGAAAACACTAGCGAAACCGCATTACTAGCATTAATTGATGAATTAAATCAAGATGATAGCATTGATGGTATTTTGGTACAGCTCCCATTGCCGAAACATATCGACAGCACTAAGGTCATTGAACGTATTTCCCCGACCAAAGATGTGGACGGTTTTCATCCTTACAACGTGGGGCGGTTATGTCAACGTATTCCAACCTTAAGAGCTTGTACGCCTTATGGTGTGATGAAATTGTTAGAAACCACCGGCGTTGATTTATATGGACAACATGCCGTAATCGTGGGTGCCTCTAATATTGTGGGGCGCCCAATGGCATTGGAATTATTGCTTGCCGGCTGTACAGTGACGGTGACCCACCGTTTTACTAAAGAGCTGGAACAGCATGTCCGTCAAGCAGATATTTTAGTCGTCGCCGTTGGAAAACCGGCGTTTATTCCCGGCGAATGGATTAAATCTGGTGCTATTGTCGTTGATGTAGGAATTAACCGTGGTGCAGACGGTAAATTAACCGGTGATGTGGCACCAAGTGCGGTGCAAAATGCGGGATTTTTAACACCCGTCCCAGGTGGTGTGGGGCCAATGACGGTGGCTATGTTGATGTTCAATACTTTAGCTGCTTACGAAACCCATTGATCAGGAACAGAATAAAAAGCTCAATTTGATTAAATTGAGCTTTTTGTATTTTTGTGGGTGACAAGATTAACGGATCACAATTTCCGCTACCGTCACACCGACTAGACAGGCGGTTACAACACCGATTAAACCAGGTACCATGAAACTGTGGTTGAAGTAGTATTTACCAATTTTGGTCGTACCAGTCACATCAAAGTTTACCGTGGCAATATCTGACGGATAATTTGGGATAAAGAAGTAGGCATAAGTCGCTGGCATTAAGCCCACTAATAACGGCGCTGGAATACCTAAACCAATCCCGACTGGCAACATCATTACAGCGGTAGCCGCTTGGCTATTAATGACCACAGAGACTGCAAATAAAGCTAATGCAAATGTCCAAGGATAGGCTTGTACCATGGCGGTGATACCCGCTTTAAATTCAGGCATTGCGTATTGGAAGTATGTATCACTCATCCACGCAATCCCGAAAATCGCAATGGCCGCCACCATACCAGATTTAAACACCACGCCGTTTGGTACGATTTGTGGATTCGTACGAGTCACCAATAAAATGACCCCACCAAAACATAACATCATCATTTGAATGATTAAGTTCATGGAAATGGCTTTTTTCGCATCGGCAATAGTACGAATCTCAGGGAACATGGCAATCGCTACGATCACGACTAACGCTAACAAGAACAGATAAACGGATTGCTTGGCTGCCTTTGGTAATTCGTCGTTTAGGGTGGTGCTGGTGGTATTCAAAATACGCTCACGCCAAATCGGATCTTGTAAACGGCGTTGATATTCAGGATCATCATCCAATTCTTTACCACGACGCATGCTATACAAGGATAAGGCAATCGTTCCTGCAAAAGTGGCTGGCACGGTGACACAGATAATATCAAGCAAACTGATATGGCTTAATCCAGGTAATTCAATGATTTTACCTAAATAAAAGACCACCGCCGCAGACAATGGGCTAGACGTGATGGCTAATTGAGAGGCCACTGACGACGCTGCCATTGGACGTTCAGGACGGATTTTATTTTTTAACGCCACATCACCAATGATTGGCATAATGGAATAAACCGAATGGCCAGTGCCTAGCATAAAGGTCATTAAATAAGTGACAATCGGGCCAAGCAACGTGACACGTTTAGGATTGCTACGTAAAATACGTTCTGCAATCTGTAACATAAATTTCAGGCCGCCCGCCGCTTCAAGTACAGACGCACAGGTCACCACGGCTAAGATGATTAACATCACATCCACCGGTGCTTTTCCCACTGGCATACGGAAGATAAACACCTCAATGGCTAACCCAATACCAGACACAACGCCTAAACCGATCCCGCCGAAACGGCTACCCGTGTAGAGCATTAATAACAGAAATAAAAATTCTAAATAAAGCATAAAAAATACCTTTAAAAAGTAAGAAAAGAGAATAGCATAATAACTTTTTATGCAGAAAAAACAACAGAACGGCGGATTTTTTTGTATTTTTTAGCCAAAAGTTTTATTTATATCAAAAAAGAAAGGATAACTTACCAGTTTATTGACAAAATGCAGCGGAAATCTCATGGAGTTGTGACCATACATCAGCACTAAAATCTAATTTGGTTGCACGTTCAAGATCGGCTAATTGTTGGATAATCCCATATAATTTTCGATAGGTGAAACGTTGAAAGGTGGCGGTATACAAGGAACGTCGATTTTGCCAGACTTTTAAGCGATCAAATCCCTCACGTAATTGTGCGGTAGGGAGGGGGAGATCCAAATGTTCGAGCCGTTGCTGAGGTTTGGATAATTCCAACAAGATCATAAGTTCTCGTTGTAAGGTACGTAATAAAATAATCGGCTGGATATCCTCGCCTTGTAAGCCTTTTAGGATCCGTCTGGTACGAGATAATTTCCCCTCTAATAAGGCATCAATCCACTGAAAAGGGGTGAATACTGAAGATTGTTCCACCACCTTTTGCACACGAGTTAAGGTTAATTTGCTGTCACTGTACAACAATGCGAGCAATTCTAAGGTTTGTTTTAATGCAATGAGATTATTTTCATGGCTGTAACAAAGTAATTGAATGGCATCTTGTTCCGCATGGCATTGCATTTGTTTCACTCGTTGGCTGACCCAGCGGGGCAATTGCTCAATACTTGGTGTTTGGCAATTCACCACGGTTAAGTGCGGTTCAAATTCAAGGGATTTTTTGATCCAGTCTTGTTTCTCGGCGGTTTTCGCAAGTTTGGGCAGTTGAAAAACAAACAACAAATCCTGATGTAATAAGCTGACTAATTCGCTTAATTTGGCTTGTAAGGCAGCAGTGAGGGTTTCCGGTAACTGCACATTGATCACTTGCCGTTGAAAGAATAATCCTATGGCTTGACAGCTTTCAAATAGGGCTTGCCAGTCGGTATTTGCCTCAATTTGAATGGATTGTTTTTCATCAAAACCTTGTTCGGAAGCCTTGCGAAATATTACATCTTGGCTTTCACTGAGTAATAGAGGATCTTGCCCGACCAAATAATAAATACTCGCCAAACGAGTGTTTAGCGAGTGGGGAAGTTGTTCAGGAAAAATCCGATTCATAGGCATGTTTACTTGGTTTGAACCTGCGTTTGCAACGCTACCATTTTGGAAATTAATTGGCGTGCGACTTGTTCACGCATATCTGCCCAGATGATGTCACGTTCAGAGGATTTGGCTAACGCTGCACGAGAGTTATCAAAGAATGTTCGGCTCACTTTAGCCGAAATTGGATAGGCGTCTTTGTTAGGTAATTGTACGCTCGCATCTACTTGTAACATCAGCATTTTTTCTGCCTCACGACCTTGTTTAAATACGGAGGCCACTTCATCATCTGTGCTAACTTTGGTAATCCGCAAAATAGGGACGCCTTGTTGTTCTACAATACTGATATTGTTGGCTTGTAATTGCTTACGCATGGCTATGGACATATCGCTGTAAGGATCACTGCTTTCAAATTTTAAAGTGCGTAATTCTTGCGGAATTAATTCACCATTTTGGAAGTGAAATCCGCATGCGGTAAGTAATATGATACTTAGCATGAAAAAGGCGGTTTTAATTGGTTTGAACATTGATTTATTCCTATTTACAAATAATATTAAATAAAATACTGGCTTTTTCTTGGATATTCGCCACGGCTAAATTTTTGCCTCGTTTTTGCTCATCTTGTTTCATCAGCGCTTGAAAGTTGGCATCATTGCCAGTAAAACTGGCATTATAACCGATTTCTTGTGGTGCTTGCTGAGTTTGTAATTTTACCTCAAGCAGTGCAGTGTAAAAATCGGTAAAACTATTTTCAGGGTAATAGTTGGTTGTCATCACTAAATCCACACCATTTTTCCCTTTGAAATCTTTACAAATTTTAGTTTTAGCTCTGAATTTAGCATGGCTTAAGCGCATGCCACCAAATTCGTAAAACTCAAAAGCATGGGCTTTAGCAAGGGTTTGTACATCTTCTGTTTTGTAAATATTGAGCGATTTGTCATCCAATAAAAAAATGGTTGCCATGGAATAGTCGCCCTTGAAGTGGCCGAGTGGGAAGATTTCACCTAAGCGTTTGAAGGTTTTACTTTTTCCAAAAGGCACCGCAAGGTTGGCAAAATGACGTTCAACGGGCTGAGATGTCTTGGATTTATCAATTTGTTGTTCTGTTAGCGTGACAAAAGACACTTCTTGTATTGTGCCATCAATATCTTTGTAAGGTCGCCATTTCAGCTGTTCTGCATCATTTGTACAAGCGATGAATAAAGAAGAACACAAGGCGACAACAGATAATTTTGTCAATTTCATTTTAATTTCTCATGGGTTATAGGGCAGATATATGGATCCGCCCCTACAAGTCTGAATTACTTCGCCACAAAACTAAACAATTTACCCGGCACATAAATGGTTTTCACCACATTCAAGCCGTCCAAGAATTTTTGTACATTTTCATCTTGTAACGCTACGGCTTTGATGTCATCTTCTGCCATATCCGCAGGCACAGTGATTTTTGCTCGTACTTTACCGTTCACTTGCACCACCACCAATTTTTCATCTTCCACCATAGCCGTTTCATCAGCGACCACCCAAGGGGCAAAATCAATGGCGTTTTCGTTGCCTAAATCTTGCCAAAGTTGGAAACAAATATGTGGCGTGATTGGGTACAGCATACGTACTACGGCATTTAAGGCTTCCGCCATTACTGCACGATCTTGCTCGCTGTCTAACGGAGCTTTGGTGAGTTTGTTCATCAATTCCATCACTGCCGCAATGGCTGTGTTAAAGGTTTGACGGCGACCAATATCATCGCTGACTTTGGCAATGGTTTTATGCACATCACGGCGTAAGGCTTTTTGGCTGGCTGAAAGTGCGGTGATTTCTACCGCAGTTTTGGCTGGATTTTTGTTGTATTCGAATACCAAATTCCATAAACGGCGTAAGAAACGGTTCGCCCCTTCCACGCCCGATTCTTGCCATTCAAGCGTCATTTCCGCAGGGGAGGCAAACATCATAAACAAGCGAACGGTATCCGCCCCGTATTTTTCCACCATTTCTTGCGGATCAATTCCGTTGTTTTTGGATTTTGACATCTTCGTCATACCGCTATGTACCAGCTCGTGACCTTCATCATCCACCGCTTTCACAATCCGCCCTTTTTCGTCACGCTCTAACGTCACTTTTGTTGGACTCACCCAAATGCGTTCGTTGGTTGGGCTGGTGTAATAAAACGCATCCGCCAACACCATGCCTTGACACAACAATTTTTGTGCAGGTTCATCGGAACTGACCAAACCTGCATCACGCAATAATTTATGGAAGAAACGGAAATACAACAAGTGCATTGTGGCGTGTTCAATCCCACCGATATATTGATCCACTGGCAACCAGTAATTGGCTTCATCGCTATCCAACATCGCCGAATGGCTTTGTGGGCTAGTATAGCGTGCATAATACCAAGAGGATTCCATAAAGGTGTCAAACGTATCGGTTTCTTTTAATGCAGGTTGTCCATTGAAACTGGTTTTCGCCCAGTTCTGATCAGCTTTAATCGGGCTTTTCACCCCGTCCATGACCACATCTTCTGGCAATACAATCGGAAGATCTTCAAGTGGAGCTGGCACCACATCACCATTTTCCAAGGTTAACATTGGAATTGGCGCCCCCCAATAACGCTGACGAGAAACGCCCCAGTCACGCAAACGATAGTTTACTTGACGTTTACCTACCCCCAATTTTTCTAATTTATCCGCAATGCCGTTGAATGCCGCATCAAACTCTAAACCATTAAATTCATCAGAATTAACGAGTTTGCCATGTTCGGTAAACGCCACTTTGCTTAAATCGATTTCTTCACCGTTAGCAGGCTCAATCACTTGCTGAATTGGCAAACCATATTTAGTAGCAAATTCAAAGTCACGCTGATCGTGAGCAGGCACCGCCATTACCGCCCCTGTCCCGTAGTGCATTAACACAAAGTTCGCTACCCAAATTGGCACTGGTTTGCCCGTAATCGGGTGAATGGCATTTAAACCCGTTGCCATGCCTTTTTTCTCCATGGTAGCAAGTTCTGCTTCTGCTACTTTGGCATTTTTACATTCTTGAATAAAGGCTTTTAATTCTGGATTATTTTCCGCCGCACGTTCTGCCAATGGATGACCTGCTGCCACTGCCATATAAGACACGCCATAGAACGTATCAGGGCGAGTGGTATACACCGCCACGGTTTCATCGGAATTTTCAATTTTAAAGGTGATTTCCACCCCTTCCGAACGTCCAATCCAGTTGCGTTGCATTGTTTTGACCATTTCTGGCCATAGTGGAAGCGTGTCCAATCCGCCTAATAATTGCTCGGCATAATCGGTGATTTTAATAAACCATTGCGGAATTTCTTTTTGTTCCACAGGGGTATCACAACGCCAGCAACAGCCTTCGTGAACCTGCTCATTGGCAAGCACCGTTTCATCATTCGGACACCAGTTGACGGTGGAGGTTTTTTTGTACACTAAACCTTTTTTATACAACTCAGTAAAGAACCATTGTTCCCATTTGTAATATTCAGGACGACAAGTGGTGACTTCTCTGTCCCAGTCAAAACCAAAGCCCAAATTTTTGAGCTGATTTTTCATATAGGCAATGTTTTCGTACGTCCACTTCGCAGGTGCGGTTTTATTTTTTACCGCTGCCCCTTCCGCAGGCAACCCGAACGCATCCCAACCCATCGGTTGCAACACATTTTTGCCGTTCATTCGTTGATAACGAGACACTACATCGCCAATGGTATAATTCCGCACGTGACCCATATGCAGGCGACCTGATGGGTACGGGAACATGGATAAACAATAATATTTCGGCTTGCTTTCGTCTTTAACGGCTTTAAAGGTTTTGTGAGTTTTCCAATATTTCTGCACTTCGCTTTCAATTAAATCGGGACGATATTGTTCTTGCATAGTTTTACCTTAAAATTTCTTAAAAAATCACCGCCGTTTTAGCGGTTTCTGTTAATTTGGAAAATGCCTAATAGAATAGCGGAAAACGGGGAAAATGAACAGAAAAAAAGTGCGGTAAAAAAATCAAAACTTTCTGATTTTCCACCGCACTCTATTGTAACCAAACGGGGACCCCGTCTTTGCCGCCTGAAAATGATTTAATTTGTAGGAAAATGGCGTCTGTCTGAGCGTAGCGAGTTCAGCCATTTTACGTTAAGCAAATTAAATCGTTTTCAGGAAACAAGGCAAAATCGGGGTGTGTTTACTCGCTACGCTCGCCCTTACGGGCTGTTGCCTTTGGCAACATTCAAATGCAAGCATTTGTCTTTGTTACTTTTCTTTGCTCAAGCAAAGAAAAGTAAGGAAACCAAACTAGAACGTATAATTCACCCCCGCATTCGCATTCCAAACATTCCCAGAAGAACGCATACTATTACCAAATCCAACATTAAACCCTAAACCATTAAGCAATTTATATTGAGCAGATAACCCTAAACGCACAGCATCGGCATCTTTCTCACTGCTTACATCAAAGTAATTTACGCCATCAAAGCTGGCTTGTGTGGTCGGTTGTTTGGTGCTGTGTAAATAGTCTACACTGAACACGGCAGAAACTTTGTTGCCTGAAAGCAAGGTGTGACTTACCGTGAAATCTTGTCCCACCATTAAATCAAGGTTGTTATGACGTTGTTTTTTCACAGTTAATGCACCGACACCTTGTTCATTGATTTCATCAATGGTGACTTGGTTGTAAGCGATACCCACTTTCGGTTCAATTGTCACATTTTCACCGAGTGGAATCGCATATTTCGCTTGTGTGTAGACCGTCCACGCTGTTGGTTTGACTTTTACATCAAAGGTATGGCTGTCATAGTGGTTGTGAATATGACGTTGTCCTTTTAGGTTGGATTGGCTATAAGCCACACCAGTATTCATTGTCAAATTACCCACGCCATAGGTTAATTGACCTGCCACATAGGTGGAGTTACCTTTTAAGTGGCTACCAGCTTGACCCGATAATTTCTCGTGACCAGCCCCAAAGGCGATGCCAGCGGTGAGATTATCGGTTACGCCGTATTTCATATTCACCACTGCATTGCTGGTGCTGCCGTTGTCCGCAACGTTGTCATAAGAACGTTGTGCAGTTGTGCCAGTTAAACTAGCCAATGCTTCACCTTGTTTTAATCGGTTACCATTTTGCAATGTGGTGTCACGATAGGCTCTTAAACTGTCCAATGTAGCAACAGGTACAGCACCATAGATATTATGATTTACCACATCATTGAGGTAACTGTTAATTTCAGCGGTAGCCTCTTGTTCTGTTTTGTCCAAAATAGACGCAGAATTTTTTAATGGATTAACACCAGTGGTTTTCCAACTACCGACTAAGCTGCTATACGCATCGGTATAAGGTGTTGTAAAGGTTGATGTTGAACCTGTATTTGGTGTTGTACCACTGTTTGATTCAGATCCTGTGCTAGCGGTTTGACTGTCATTCTTGCTCGGTTCCGTACCAGCGGTTTGACTGTCATCTTTACTCGGCTCAGTACCAACGGTTTGACTGTCATTTTTGCTCGGTTCCGTACCAGCAGTTTGACTGTCATCTTTGCTCGGTTCAGTACCAGCGGTTTGACTGTCATTTTTGCTCGGTTCAGTACCAGCGGTTTGACTATCATCTTTGCTCG